>DASQJS010000097.1:0-3112 GCA_035630995.1 Steroidobacteraceae bacterium
TGAGCCACTCGAGACCGGCGGCCGTGCCCATGCCGGGCATCAGCCGTCCACCGCCGAACTCGTAGTGATAACCGCGTGCAAAGCCCAACTTGCCCGCGAGTTGTTCCTTGTATAACCACCAGGGCGTGTACAGGTGCAGGCCGTCGACGCCGTC
Source organism: Steroidobacteraceae bacterium (assembly GCA_035630995.1). Lineage (GTDB taxonomy): Bacteria > Pseudomonadota > Gammaproteobacteria > Steroidobacterales > Steroidobacteraceae > CADEED01. The sequence goes on from DASQJS010000097.1 coordinate 155, forward strand.
CTCGTTGTGCAACGGCAGGCTTTCGAGCAGCGGCACCTGGCCGCTGAAGTTCGCGCCCACCGTGTCCATGATGTATTTGCCGACCTTGCCGCTGCTGTTGGCCACGCCGGAATTCAGCAGGATGCGAACCGATTCGAGCGCGCTCGCGGCCAGCACCACGATGCGCGCCTTCACGCGGTGCTCGGCGCCGGTCTTGCGGTCGATGTAGATGACGCCTTCCGCGGAGCCGTCAGGGCGCTTGGTCACGGTACGCACCATGGCGTCAGTGACGATATCGAGGTTGCCGGTGTCGAGCGCCGGCGGCAGGTGCACCGTGGTGGACTGGTAGTTAGCCCGGATCGAGCAGCCGCGGCCGCAGGGCGTGGCGAAGAAACAGGCGGCGCGTTTCTGCATGTCCGCGGAGAGGATCGACTGGGCCTTCTCATTGCCGGGATGCAGTAGTTTGGGCAGCCGGGTGTGGTCGAGTGGCTTCGTTAGAACGGCCCTGTGGCCGGCAATGACGGGAATGCCGAGTTTCGCGCCGCGCTGCTTGGTGAGCAGGTCGCTGACACGCGGTTTCGGCGGCGGCAGCAACACGCCCGCCGGCGAGTTGGGCGTGTTCTCGAGGCCATCGTTGGCGCCGTAAACGCCGATCAGCATTTCAACCTTGTCGTAGTACGGCGCGAGGTCTTCGTAGCTCATCGGCCAGTCGAAGCCGAGTCCGTCGCGCGAGTACGGCTTGAAATCGTAGGGACCATTGCGCAGTGAGATGCGGCCCCAGTGGTTGGTGCGTCCGCCCAGCATGCGCGATCGCCACCAGACGAACTTTCGCGCCGGATCGTCGGACGCGCTGGTGTAGGGCTCGCCGGGTACATCCCAACCGCCGTCGATGGTCGCGTCCCAGAAGCCGAATGGCTTTTCGGGCGTTCCGCTGCCGCGAAGCGGGGCTTCGGCATTGGTCTGCATCATCGGGGTTTCAGTGGCCGGCGTGTAATTCCGGCCCGCCTCGAGCATGAGCACGCGGACCCCATCCATGGTCAGGGTGTAGGCGGTCTGCCCGCCCGCGGCCCCCGACCCGACGACGATCACGTCATAGGTGTTCTTGTCGGCTTCGGCGGCTGAAATGAATGACATATTGGGCGAATCCTATACGGTGCCTTGCGCGCTGATAGTCGAAAACTATGCGGTCTCGGGCTACGCTGCGCCGCACTCTGGTACCAGACCGGCTCAGCCGGCAAGTGAATTCCCACGTGAGCGCGCATCTCCTCGGAAGACGTCAACTGCTGCAGGCCGCGATGGCCACGGCTTTGCCCTTGAGCTTCTATGGCTGCGCGGGCGACAAGGGCGCCAAGCGCGAGCCTCTGATCGTGGGTGGACTGCCAGTCACCTGCAATCTCACGCTGCCCATCGCCTGCACGGCGAAGGCCGCGAGCATCAAAGCGGGCACGGCGAGCAACGATTTCGAGTTCGAGTACAGCAAGTACAGCGGCTGGCCCGAGATCAAAGAGTCGCTGATGTCGAACCGAATCCAGGCGGCCTACATGCTCGCACCGCTGGTCATGGATCTTGCCGACAAGAAAATTCCCGTGAAGATCGTTTCGCTGGGTCATCGGTCGGGCGCGGTGATCATGGTGCGCACGGATTCGGCGTATCAGAAATTCTCCGATCTCAAGGGCAAGCGCGTCGCCATCCCGAGCCGCTTCGCCGTGGATTTCCTGTTCCTGCGCAAGATGCTCACGCGCGAGAACATGACGCCGGCGGACATCGAGATCATGGAGATGCCGCCGCCCGACATGCCGGCGGCGTTGTACGCCAACGCGGTGGACGCGTATTGCACGGGTGAGCCGTTTGGCGCCGCCGCGCAACGCGCCGGTTACGCGCGCGTGCTCCGCATGACCCGCGACGAGTGGCGCAATTACATCTGCTGCTGCCTCACCGTGCGGCAGGAATTGATCGACGAGAATCCGGCGATGGTCCAGGACCTCGTGAACCAGGTGCAGGGCGCGGGCGTGTGGCTCGACGAAAAGCAGGAGAACCGCGACAAGGCCGTTGCCATCGCCGCTGGCAAAGGGTTCTTCAACCAGGACCCGAACATCCTGAAATTCGTGATGGAAAACCCGACCGATCGCGTGACTTACGGCGACCTGCGCATGATCCGCGAGGAGTTCGAAGATCTCATGCAGCTGTCCATCCAGGCCGGAACCATCAAGCATCCGATCTCGTACGAAACCTACATCGACGAACGTTTCGTACGCGCGCAGAAAACGGCCTCCATACCGCTGTGATCCGCAGGCTCGCGCTACTGTTGATGTTGAGCTCAGGCATGGCACTCGCCGCGCCAGAACCGGCTGCGCTCAAGGCCGGTGTGCTGAGCCCGGTCATGGCAGCTCCCGGGCTGAAGCTGCAGGGTTCCGACGGAAAGCCGCTCGATCTGGCGCGCTACCGCGGCAAAGTGGTGTTGCTGGCGTTCGGATTCAGCTCCTGTGGTGAGGTCTGTCCGATCACGCTTGCCACGCTCGCCGGTGCGCGCAAGAAGTTAGGTGCGGACGCGGCGAACGTGCAGGTGGTCTACGTCACCGTGGATCCGGAGCGCGACGATGCGGCCCGCATGAAGAAGTACCTGGCGAGTTTCGATGCGAGCTTCATCGGCGGCGTGGGCTCGCGCGCGGAAATCGACGCCGCGCAGAAAAGCTACGGCATCAGCTCCACGAAGCAGGTGTACGCCGACGGCAACTACACCATCGGCCACTCGTCCTCTATCTACATGATCGATCGCGCCGGAGGCCTGAAAGCCGTCATGCCTTATGGGCACACCGTCGCCGACTTCGTGCATGACCTCAAGATCCTGCTGCGCACGTGAGCGGGAAAAAGAGACTCTGGATCGCGGTGCCGCTGGTGGCGGTCACCGCGGCGCTCGGATGGGCCGGCTTCGCGCCCGTGAGCGTGCCATCGCGCGACGAGTTGTTCGAAATTCCGCAG
>DASQJS010000098.1:0-7698 GCA_035630995.1 Steroidobacteraceae bacterium
CAAGCGTTGCCCCCAACCCGTGAGCAGGATGACGGGTGCGTCCGGCGCGATGAATTTCACCGCATTGGCCACCTGGCGGCCGTCGACATAGGGCATGCCGAGGTCCGTCACCACGGCCGAGAAGAACTGCCGGCTCTCGTACGCTTCGCGGAAAGTGTCGATGCCGTCGCGCCCGCCGTTGGCGGTCACGATGGTGTGGCCGTCCGCTTCCAGCGCGTCGCGCAGCGACTTGAGCAGCACGGGATCGTCATCGACGAGAAGAAGCCGCAGACCCGTGGGCACTTCATCATGGGTGACTTCCTGCACCGGCGCTTCCGCCACCGCGGCAGCGAACGTCAATCGGACCGTCGTTCCCTTCCCCAGCTCGCTTTCGATGGCGATGTCGCCGCTGTGCCGTTGCACCATGCCGTAGACCATCGCCAGGCCGAGACCGGTGCCGCGTTCGCCCTTGGTGGTGAAGAACGGCTCGAGGCAGCGGCGCCGTGAATCCTCGTCCATGCCGTTGCCGGTGTCGGTAACCTCGACGACCACGCGTGCGGGTTCTTCGGGTCGCGTGCGCAGCGTCATCGTGCCGCCGTCGGGCATGGCATCCACCGCGTTGAATACGATATTGGTCAGCGCCTCGCGAATTTCACTGTCCGCTCCCATGACGTTCGGCAGCGGATTTGCGAGTTCCAGTTTCAGCGCGATCGTGACTCCACGCTGCTGCGGCATGTCGCTCCAGCGCACGCGCGTGAGATCCACGACCTGCTGCACGAGCTCGTTGAGCTTCACGCGCTCGAGCACCAGCTGCGGTGCGCGCGGGCGGTAGAACTCGCGCATGCGCGCCACGGTCTGCGCGACATCCCCGATGGCGCGCTGGATGACCTGCAGTTGGCCTCGGCCCGCCTCGCTCAGGCCCTTCTCGCGCGCCAGCAGCGACTCGGTGTAGAGCGATACCGGTGAAATCGCGTTGTTGATGTCGTGCGCAATGCCGCTCGCCATCTGCCCGAGTGCGCGCAAGCGCTCCTGTTGCATCGCGACCGCCTGCGTATTGCGCAGGTCCTGGTAGGCAACCTGCAACTGGGCATAGAGCTGCGCGTGCTGGGCGGCCGCCGCCACGTGTTCGCTCAGGTGTTTGAGGAACTCGCATTCACCGCTGCTGAAGCTGTTCGGCGCATGGCGCGCCGTGACCAGCACGCCGAACACCACGCCTTCGATGAGCATGGGCACCGCGACCATCGCGCGCAACCCGCCTTTCGCCAGTCGCTTGGGGAACGGCGAATCCACCAGGCTCGTGTCCGGCTCGTGGATCATCTCGCCGAGCACGGCCCTGGCCACGCAGTCATCGCCGATGTTCACATGCTGCTGTTCGGTGAGCGCCAGCTCCATCGCAAGCTCGGCGCTGCGCAGGCCCACGCTCGCGATCATCACGTCGTTGGCCGCCTTGTCATAGAGGCACACGCAGGCGAAATCCACGGGCATCTGGTCTTCGAGCGTGCGGATCACGACCTGGTAGATACTGGGCAGGTCCTGGCGTTCACCGACGGCGCGCGTGATCTGGTGCAGCAGACGCATGCGCTCGTTTTGCGCACGGATCCTGGTTTCCGCAGCCTTGCGTTCGGTGATGTCGTTGAACAGGATGGCGACCTTGCGGCTTTCATCACCGCCCACGCGGTAGGCGCAAACCTCGTAGAAGCGCCCCAGCGCCTTCGCCTCGTTTTCGAAGCGCAGCGACTCGCCGGTCAACGCAATTTTTCCGTAGATGTCGAACCAATGCTGTTCGTGGTTTGGCGCCAGTTCGCGCATGCGCTTTCCCTGCGCATTGATCAACCCGGTCTGGCGTTCGAAGGCGGGATTGATCTCGAGGAAGCGATAGTCCACAGGTATGCCCTGCGCATCGAAAATCATTTCGATAGTGCAGAAACCCTCGATAAGGGTGTCGAACAGCTGCCGATATTTCGCCTCTGCCCCGTTGGTCTCGGTCATTCAGATCAAATGTAGTTGCCTGATTGGTGAAACGCAAAACCAGACCTGTAGGAATTCACCTTCTATAGTGGGTTCTCGCAGCAATTTCACGTTGCTATGAGCGCTACCGTACAGAGGAGACATGAATTTGCGCGCAGCCTGCGGCGATGCCAAAGACCGCGCCCCGCCCACAATTCCTGAAATCGCTGACCGGCATCCGGGGATTCGATGAAATCAGTCTCGGCGGATTGCCGCGCAATCGCACGACGCTCGTCATGGGAGGCCCGGGCACGGGGAAAAGCGTGTTCGCGCTGCAGTCGCTCGTGGGCGCCGCCGGCAAGTACAAACAACCCGGCATACTCGTGGCGTTCGAAGAAAACATCGAGGCGATCTTCGCGAATGCCGCAGCCTTCGACTGGAAACTGCCAGCGCTGGTGAAAAAGAAGCGCCTGTACTTCATGAACGCGCAGCTGTCCCCCGCATTCGTCTCGAGCGGCGACTTCGATCTTGGCGGCATGCTCGCCATGCTCGAAGCAAAGCAGATGGAAATCGGCGCGAAATGGGTGGTATTCGATGGCATCGACGTGTTGCTGTCGCTGCTACGCACCCCGCGCGCGAAGATGCGCGAAATCTATCGGCTGCGCGACTGGCTGACACGCCGCGAGCTGACCTCCATCATCACCTCGAAGATCGAAGCCGCTGGCGATGGCACGGATACCTCCAACTACGGATTCATGCAGTTCATGGTCGACTGCGTCGTGCGGTTCGATCGCCGCATGGAACAGGGCATCCCCGTCCGCCGGCTCGAGATTTCGAAGTATCGTGGCTCCAATTTCGCGCCCGGCGAATATCCGCTGAGCTTCGGTCCGCATGGCATGGAAGTGGCGTCGCCCGGCCCCACCGACGTGCCGCAGCACGCCTCGACCGAGCGGGTATCGACCGGCTTTCCGGGGCTCGATGAGATGTTGGGTGGCGGCCTGTTCCGCGGCAGCAGCACTCTGATCACCGGTGCTCCCGGCACCTCGAAAACGACACTGGCCGGGTTGTTCGCCGAGAGCGCCTGCAAACGTGGCGAACGTACGCTGTTCGTGAGTTTTGACGAGGGCGGCGAACGCGTACGCCGCAATCTCAGGTCCGTCGGCATTCATCTCGACTCGCATATGAAATCGGGTCTGCTGCAGATGTATTCAGGGCGCACCGACGCGGTGAACCCCGAAGAACACCTGATCCGCATCGCCGCGCTGATCGCCGAGCACAAACCCCGTTGCATGGTCGTCGACCCGCTATCGGCCATCGCCCGGACGGGTGCACTGAGTTCGGCCCGCGCCATTGGCAATCGCCTCATCTACAAGCTGCGTGATCACTACATCACCGCGGTCATCACCGCGCTGGTCGAGGGCCAAAACCCGTCGGCGGAAGCCACCGAGCTCCAGATCTCCACGATCGCCGACAGCTGGATCCAGCTCTCCTATCTGGTGTGCGGCGGCGAACGCAACCGCGCGCTGACCATCGTCAAGTCGCGCGGCACGGGGCATTCCAACCAGGTACGCGAGCTCGTGCTGAGCGACAACGGCCTGGCGCTCAGCGAAGTCTATTCCTCGGGCGGCGAAGTGCTCATGGGCACTCTGCGCTGGGAAAAGGAAGCCGAAGACAAGTCCCGCGCGCTGGTTTCCGAAGCGGAATTCGGCCAGAAGCGGCGCGAGCTCCAGTTTGCCGAGGCGGACACGACGGCGCGCATCACGGCCCTGCAGCTCGATCTCGAGAGGCAGCGCGCGGCGCTGGCGCTCAACACCCGCACCGATGTCGCGCGCGACCTGACTTCCGGCGCACACCAGACCGAAGTGCGCAGGTTGCGTGGCGGCAATGGCGTGCGGGAAGCAGCCGAGCCAGGCAAGCGACGCTCCGCAAACGTGGCGAAGTCCCGCGGCAACGGCAACGGGCGGGAGCGCGTGCGTGGCTCCTAAACGCAGCAAACAAGCCGCGAAGTCCCCGGTCACCACGGTCGTGGTCATGCGCCTGTACGTCGCGGGCCGTGCGCCGAACTCCGTCAAGGCGATTGCCAATCTCGAAGCGATTTGTCGTGAGCATCTGAAAGATGCTTACAAGCTGGAAATCGTCGACGTGTGTGAGCATCCGCGGCGGGCGCTCGACGATGGTGTGCTCGTCACGCCCAGTCTCGCCAAGTTGTCACCGAAGCCCAGCGCGAATGTCATCGGCAACCTGAGCGACACCAGCAGCGTGCTCGCCGCATTGGGCCTGACTTCGGTGCCGTGATGCTCGACGCGCCTGACAAGTCGCAGGCTGCGTTCGCTCAGTGGGTTCGCCGCCTGGTGACGGGCGCGGCCGAGCTCAGGGCCTTCGATGCGGGCGAAATCGACGCGGTCATGGATCGCGACAGCGGCAGCGCCGTACTGCTGCCCGAGGCGCAGAGCGCCCTGCATGACTCCAACCGCATTGCGCTGAGTGCGCTCGACGCACTGCCGGGTGAAGTCTGCGTGCTCGATGCGAACGGCGTGGTCGTCATGACCAACAAGGCCTGGCGCGTCGCCGGCGCGGCCCATGAGCGCTCGGGACTCGACGTGCGCGCCGGCGAGAACATCTTCGTGGCCTGCGGCGACGTACCGGAGAGCGAACGCGAATGCGCAGCAGCAGTAAGCGACGCGGTGCGCCAGGTGCTCACACGCATGCGCCGGTCCTTGAGCTACGGGTATGTCTGCCATGCCGCACGCACTCGTCCCCTGTGCGAGTTCACCATTGCCGGTGTCGCCGGAGATGGGCCGGTGACCGCAATCGTGACGCGCGAGTGGGACGGCGAAGGCCCGCGGGCGAAGAAAACACCTCGGCCGGCCACGCGCCGATCGAGCAAGAGTTCCTCACTGCTTCAGACCGCGGAAAAGAACCACCTGCTCGCCTCGCTGCCAGCCGCGGACTATGCGCGCATGGAGAGCGGCCTGGAGCCCGTCGAGCTGACCTTCGGCAAGGTCCTGTACGAACCGGGCGAACCGATGGACGCGGTGTATTTTCCGGGCAACTCCCTCGTGTCGCTGTTGACTCTCGTTGAGGGTCACCGTGCACTCGAAGTCGGACTCGTCGGCCGTGAAGGCATGATCGGCGCGCGCCTGGCACTGGGCGCGGCCACGTCAACGGTGCGCGCACTGGTGCTGGGCACTGGAACCGCCATGCGCATGAGCACGGCTCGATTTCTCAAGGAATTCCACCGTAGCCCAGCGCTGCAGCGAGCGCTGTTCCAGTTCACCGACCTGCTGATGATCCAGATCAGCCAGACCGCGGCCTGCAATCGCTTTCACATCGTGGAATCGCGGCTGGCGCGCTGGCTGCTGATGACCTCCGAACGCATGGCTTCGCCGGAGTTTCACCTGACGCATGAGCTGCTTGCCGACATGCTCGGCGTGCGCCGCGAAGGCGTGACCGTGGCAGCCTGCGCCCTGCAACAGCGCAAGCTCATCAGCTACCGGCGCGGCGACATCACCATAGTCGACACCCCGGGTCTCAAGGCGGCGTCGTGCTCGTGTTATCGGTACATGCAGGTGCAGGCCGCGGCACGCACGAACGGTAGATAGTCAGCGCACCTGGCAATCGAAAGGCAACCAGGCGTGCAGGCCCGGCATCGCGTGCTCGATCCAGGGGCCCGCCAGCGTCAGTACCGCGCTGAGCAGCAACACCGATCCGCCCACATGTCGCGCCACCGGACGCGTGGCGAATGCCGAGAATCGTTGCGCCCCGCAGGCGGCGATGAAGAGCGCCGGCACGGTACCAACGCCGAACGCGATCATGACGAGCGCGCCTTGCACGGCGTCGAGCTGCAGCGTTGCGATCAACAGCACGGAATACACGAAGCCGCACGGCATCCAGCCCCACACCATGCCAAAGGCGAAACCGCGTGGCAGTGTCCTGATGGGCAGCAGGCGCCGGCCGAGTGGCGCCAGCTTTGGCCAGAGCCTGCGTCCAATGCCGGAGCCCGGATCGCGCACGCCGCCGAATGCGACCAGCGCGCCGAGCAGCAACGCGAGTGCCGTCAACGCGCGCAGGGTGCGCCGCACCGAGTCGATATCGAGGAGGCTCACGAGTCCGCCAAGAATCCCGGCGAGCATCAGGCCGGCGAGTGCGTAGGAAAAAACACGACCGAGTTGATAGGCCATGATGAGAGACAGTCGTGTGCGCCCCTGCGAATCTTTCGCCGCTGCCATTCCGAGCGCTGCGGAAATGCCGCCGCACATGACGAGGCAGTGACCGCTGGCAGCAAAGCCGAGCAGCAGTGCGGCGCCAAGAGTGAGCCCGTTCATGACGGCGGAGCCCGGCGCTTTTCCGAGTCGTCGAGCGGCAGCAGCCCCGGAGTCTCCAGGTCATCGAACTGTCCGTGATTGACGGCCCAGAAAAATACCCACACGGCGCCAGCCACGAACAGCAGCGACAGCGGAATCAGCAGCAGGAGAATGTTCATGCGGCCGCCGCGCGCGGAGATGTTTCTTCGGGTGCTTGCGGCTGACTCGCCGGGCGCCGCGTCGTCTCGTCGCGCCCGATACGCAATGCATTCAGGATGACTCCCAGCGAACTCAGCGACATTCCGAGCGCCGCCAGCCACGGCGGAACGAAGCCGAGCGCCGCGAGCGGTACCGCAGAAAAGTTGTAATAGAGCGCCCAGCGCTGGTTCTGACGCACGATGGCAAGCGTTTGCTGCGCGATGTCGCGCGCGCTGGCGATCGCGTCGAGGCGCGCGCCCTTGAGCACGATGTCGCCGCTCGCCTGGGTGAGCTCCGCTCCTTCGGCAAGCGCTACCCCCAGGTCTGCGCCCGCGAGGACCGGCGCGTCATTGACGCCATCACCGACCGCCAGCACGAGCGCGCCGCCAGCGCGGAGCTCCGCAACCCACGCCAGCTTGTCCGCCGGCAGCAGGCGCGCTCGCCAGGCGACATTCAGGCGCGCGGCGATGCTCGCGACCTTTGACGGCGCATCGCCGCTCGCAATGAGCACCGTCATCCCCCGCGCACGCAGGGCATCGATTGCGGCGCAGGCATCGGGCCGCAATCGCTCGGTCACGCGGAAGGCGGCGATCGGACCAGAGTCATCGGCCAGCAGCACGGCTTCATCGTTCTCGCGCGCGCCCATTTTGCGGAGCGCGAAATCGGCGCGTCCCAGGCGCAGCGCGCGCCCGTCGATCGTGGCGCTCACACCGAGCCCGGCCTGTGTGGAGACACCTGACACGCTCGCCCCCTGCATTCCCGGATGGGCGGCGGCGATCGCGCGGGCTATCGGGTGACGGCTCTCGCGCGCAACCGTCGCGGCCAAACTCAAGGCGTCGTCGCGCGACACTCCGCCGAACGTATGCACGTCGGCTGACAGCGATACTTCGGTGAGCGTGCCGGTCTTGTCGAACATCGCATGGGTGCATTCGGCCAGCGACTGGATGGCATCCGGCTTCACGACCAGCACACCTCGGCGCGCCAGCGCGCCGAGCGCGCGCGTAAGCGCCGCGGGAACGGCGAGCGCGAACGCGCAGGGACAGGAAATCACCAGCACGGCGATGGCCGCGGCGAATGCGCGCGCCGGATCGATGACGGTCCATGCGGTGGCGGTGAGCGCCGTCAATGCCAGCACGCGGGCGACGAATCGCCCCGCAGCCTCTTCGCCCGCGATCTGCAGTTTCGGACGTGCGGCAGTTGCGCGGCCGACGAGCGCGGCGATTCCCGCGAGCGTCGTATCCGCGCCGGTGCGCTCGATGCGCACTAACAC
>DASQJS010000099.1:0-6323 GCA_035630995.1 Steroidobacteraceae bacterium
TCGATCCCATTTCCATGGGCGTGATCTGCCGGCTCATCAAGCAGATGAATGAAGCATTGGGCATCACCAGCATCGTTGTCTCACACGATGTCCACGAGTTATCGACGATCGCCGACGACAGCTTCCTGCTCTCGGGCGGACGTGTCGTGGCGCAGGGCACACCCGCGGAACTTCACAAGAGCGATCTCGAAGAAGTACGCCAGTTCATGGGCGGGCTCGCCGACGGGCCGGTGGCGTTCCACTACCCCGCGCGCGATCTTGCGCAGGACTTGCTGGAGGGCGAGGCATGAGTGCTGCAGTCGATTCAGCCCCGATCGCCGCGTTGCGCCGCATCGGCAGCATGTCGCTGTTCTTCATCCAGCTCTGCGCGCGCGTCATTCCCGCATTCGCGAAGCCGGGCCTCATCGTCCGGCAGATCTACAACGCCGGCGCGCGGTCGTTGGTCATCATCATGCTCTCGGGCCTGTTCGTCGGCATGGTGCTGGGCCTGCTCGGGTTCGACACGCTGCAGCGTTTCGGCTCCGAAGATTCACTCGGCGTGCTCGCGGCCCTCGGGATGCTCAAGGTGCTGGGGCCGGTCCTGACCGCGCTGTTGTTTGCCGGCCGCGCAGGGACCTCACTCACGTCCGAGATCGGGCTCATGAAGAGCACGGACCAGTTGACGGCCATGCAGATGATGGCGGTCGATCCGCTGCGCCACGTCATCGCGCCGCGATTCCTCGGCGGCATCATCGCCATGCCGCTGCTGGCCGCCACGTTCAGCGTCATCGGCCTGTTCGGTGCACAGCTCATCGGCGTGCAGCAGATGGGCGTAGACGTGGGCGCGTTCTGGTCGCAGACCCAGAACGCGGTCGACCTGCGCGATGTCAATGAAGGCATCGTCAAGAGCCTCGTGTTCGGCGTGGCCTGCAGCCTGATCGCCGTATACGAGGGCTACAACAGCGAGCCGACACCCGAAGGCGTGGGCCTCGCCACGACGCGCACCGTGGTCACCTCGTCGGTCATGGTGCTGCTGCTCAATTATTTGCTGACCGCAGCTTTCCTAACAAAGTCCTGATCGGAACGTTTATGAAAAACTCCCGCTCCCTCGAAATCGGCACCGGCCTGTTCGTCCTGTTGGGCTTTGCCGCGCTGGCATTCCTGACCACGCAACTGCCGGGAACGTCGCTCAAGTTCAGCGGCAACGAGGGCGGATACACCGTCACGGCCAGGTTCGACAACATCGGCGACCTCAAGCCGGGTTCGCCCGTCACCATGGCGGGCGTTCGCGTCGGCCGCGTGGAGTCAATCAGATTCGACCCCAAAGACTTCAAGGCCGCGGTCGTGTTGCGCATCGAGGATCAGTACAAGGAAATCCCCGAAGACAGTGACGCCAGCATCCAGACGGCCGGTTTGCTCGGCGGCAAATACATCGGTATCGGGCCCGGTGGATCGGAAACCTTCCTCAAACAGGGCGGTCAAATCGAATTCACACAGTCGGCCATCGTGCTCGAGAGTCTGGTCAACAAGTTCTTCGCCAACATGGCGAGCAAAGGTCCAGACGAACAGAAGAGCGACGAGCCGGCAGCAGAGGAGAAGAAATGATGCGATCAGTAAAGGGATTGGTTCAGGCTGCGTTCATGACTGGTTTGTTAGCCGCTGGCGCGGCGCAGGCTGCGGTCGATCCGCTCAAGCCCGCCCCGACCGCCGAGTCCAGGAAGGTGGATACCAGCGGGCCATCCCAGCTCATCGAAAGCTCGGCGCAAATCCTGCTGGCCGGCATCGATGCGCGTCGCGCGGAATTCCACAAGGATCCCACCGGGCTATATGAGCTCGTGGCCAACACGTTGCTGCCGCATTTCGACACTCCCTACGCGGCGCAGCTCGTGCTCGGTCAGCACTGGCGCGCCGCGACGCCGGAGCAGCGCAAGCGCTTCGTCGAGGCGTTCTACCAGTCGCTGCTGTACACCTACGGCGACGCCATGGTGGATTTCACCGGCGATCGTCTCAAGGTGTTGCCGACGAAGGTCGCGCCCACGGACGAACGCGCCACGGTACGCACCGAGATCAAGCGCTCCAATGGCACCAAGGTCGGCGTCAACTACAGCCTGCGAAAGGTGGGTGGCGAATGGAAGGCGTGGGATGTGGTCATCGACGGCATCAGCTACGTGAGGAGTTACAAGGAAGACTACGGCGCCGAAGTCCAGCAGAAGGGGCTCGAGTCCGTCATTGCGCGCCTCGAAGCCAAGGCGCAGAGCGCCAAGTCCGCGAAGGTGAAATCGACCTGAGAGGGGCAACCGATCCATGAGCCCTGAGAAATGAGCGAGCCGGCCAGGAAAAACGCGCGCGTCGATATCAGTGAGGTCAGCGATGGCCGGGTCACCGTATCGGGCGATCTCACGTTTGCCAGCGCGCGGGATGCGCGCCAGCTCGGGGTTCTCGTGCTCGAAGGATCTCGCGCTCAGCGAATCATGATCGACTGCAACGGCGTCACGCGCGCCGATAGTGCGGGGCTCGCTGTCCTGCTCGATTGGCTGGCGTGGGGCCGGCGCAACTCACGCGTGGTGTCACTCGAAAACCTGCCGGCGTCGCTGGTGGCGATTGCGCGAATTTCCGAAGTCGACGGGCTGCTGACCGCAACCGGTTAGGCCGCATGGCTCGAGCCTCGCGTGGTTCAGGCCACGAGTATGCGCGAATTGACGTTGCGCACGTCGTCGAGTCCGGTCAAGGCCATCGATATTTCGAGTTCGCGCCGGATGATCTCCAGGGCGAGCGTCACACCCTTCCCGCCGAGCGCGGACAATCCATATAGATAGGCCTTGCCGGTGAGGCAGGCGCGGGCGCCCAGCGCCAGCGCTTTCAGCACGTCCTGGCCCGAGCTGATGCCGCCATCGAGCAGCACCTCGCATCCACCAGCGACGGCATCGACCACTCGCGGCAACGCCGCGATAGTCGAAGTCGCACCATCGAGCTGACGTCCGCCGTGATTGGACACGACGATGGCGTCGACGCCGGCCGCATGCGCGAGTCGTGCATCTTCGGCGTCGAGGATTCCCTTGACGATGAGTTTGCCCGGCCAGCGTTCACGTACCCAGGCAACATCTTTCCAGGTGATCGACGGATCGAACTGGCCACCGACCCATTCAGAGAGCTCGCCGATGCCGCGTTCCGGGAAAAAGGACGCGAGATTGCCGAGGGTGCGCCGCTTTCCAAGCAGCACGCTGCTGAGCCAGCGCGGACGCAAGAGGATTTCCCATGCGTTCGCCGCGGTCAGCCGCGGCGGGACGGACAGGCCGTTTTTTGGATCGCGTCGCCGCAGGGCCTGCAAGGGCAGGTCGAGCGTCAACATGAGCGCAGAACAGCGCGCTTCGCGCGCACGCGTGATCAACGCCTCGTTGAATCCGCGATCCCGCATGAGATAGAGCTGGAACCAGAAGTTGCCTTCCACGGCCGCGCGCACATCTTCGATCGAACAGATGGACATCGTGCTCAGGCAGTACGGGACGCCGGCCGCATGCGCGGCGCGTGCCGCCTCGATTTCGCCGTCCCTATGGAAGAATCCCGTGAGTCCGGTCGGCGCCAGCGCGACGGGCATTTTCCATGGCTCGCCGAGCACCGAAGTGGCGACCGAGAGCCGCGACACGTCGACCATGACGCGCTGGCGGAGCTGCAGCGCGCGCACATCGTCGCGATTGCGCTTCCAGGTCAGCTCGTCGTAGGAACCGCGGTCGATGTAGTCGAACAGGGCGCGTGGGATGCGACTGCGCGCAATGGCGCGCAGGTCTTCGATGGAGTTGATCACGTGCATGAGCGGCCAACTTCCGCCGGCGCGGGCCGTCTTACGCCGCGGCCACGACCTGGCGCTGACTGCCCAGCTTCTCGATGCCGAGCTCCATCACATCGCCGACGTTCAGGAAAATCGGCTCGGGCTTGATGCCCATGCCGACGCCGGGTGGTGTGCCCGTGGTGATCACGTCGCCCGGTTGCAGGCTCATGAACTGGCTCAGGTAACTCACGAGGAACGCGGGCTTGAAGATCATCGTGCGCGTCGAACCGTTCTGCCGGCGGGTGCCGTTGACGTCGAGCCACATCGAAAGATTGGCGGGATCGCCGACTTCATCCGAAGTAACGAGCCACGGACCAAGCGGTCCGAAAGTGTCACAGCCCTTGCCCTTGTCCCACTGGCCGCCGCGCTCGAGCTGGAAATGCCGCTCGGAGAGGTCGTTGATCACGCAGTAACCCGCGATGTGATTAGGCGCGTCCGCCTCGCTTACATAGCGCGTGACGCTCCCAATGACGACGCCGAGCTCGACTTCCCAGTCCATCTTGATGGAGCCGCGCGGCTTGAGCACCGTGTCGTTGGGGCCGACGATGCAGCTGGTGGCTTTCATGAACACGATGGGTTCGGCGGGAATCTTCGCGCCGGTTTCCGCGGCGTGATCCGCGTAGTTGAGTCCGATGGCGATGAACTTGCCCACGCCACCTACGCAGGCGCCCAGGCGGACGCCGCCCGGAGCTTTAGGTAGTTTGGCGGCATCGACGGCGGAGAGCTTCTTCAGCGACGCAGGCTCGAGTGCGGCTCCGGCAAGATCGGGGATGACGCCGGAAAGGTCGGCAATGCTGCCGTCGGCGAGCACGAGACCCGGGCGCTCCGCGCCCGCAGAGCCAAAACGTACGAGTTTCAAGAGACTCTCCCGGAATTTACGCGGCCGGCAGGCAGGCCGGACCGATCGGTTCGAATTGTTTGTAGGTGAGGATGAATTCCTGGTGGCCCAGCGCCTCGGACTTCGACAACGCGCCACGCGCGACGCTTTGCACCAGCTCGAAGATTTCGCGGCCCACGTCATCCAGTTCGGCGCCGCGCAGGATGCGACCGGCGTTCACGTCCATGTCGTCGGCCATGCGGTCGTAAGTGTCCGGATTGGCGCAGACCTTGATGACCGGCGAAATGGCGGAGCCCACCACCGAACCGCGGCCGGTGGTGAACAGGATGAGGTGTGAACCACAGGCGATGAGCTCGACGATTTCGGCGTTGTCGGAGATGTTGGGGAATCCGAACCGCGGCTCGCCGTCGGGTACGACGTCGAGCAGGTAGAGCCCGCCGCGCGGCGGAATATCGCCGGGCTTGATGAGCCCGCTGATGGGCGAGGAGCCGGACTTGGAGTACGCGCCCATGGATTTTTCTTCGAGCGTGGTCAGGCCGCCTTCGGCGTTGCCCGGCGCGAAGCTGCCGTAACCCATGATGCGGTAATAGTTAGCGGCCTTGTCGACGCAGGCTTCGATTTCACGACCGAGCTCGGGCGTGATGGCGCGCGAGGCCATGATGCGCTCGCAGCCGATGAGCTCGCCGGTTTCCTCGAAAATGCAGGCCGAGCCTTTCTCGATGAGCCAGTCGAAGCAGCGGCCCACGGCGGGGTTGGCGGTGATGCCGCTGGTGCCGTCCGAACCGCCGCACACGGTGCCGACGATGAGTTCGTCGAACGCCATGGGTACCGGAGTCTGTCTGGCGAGCTCGGCGCGCATCTTGCGCACGATGTCGAGGCCCGCATTGAGCGTGCGCGTGGTGCCGCCGGATTGCTGGATGACCAGCAGGTCCACCGGCCGGCCGCTCGCGGCAATGGTCCGGCGCAACTGTTCGCGATTGAAGCCCTCGCAGCCGAGCGACACGAGCAACACGGCGCCGACGTTCGGATGCGTGCACAGCCGCTGCATCATCTCCAGCGAATACTTGTTGGGGTAACAGCCGGGGAAGCCGATGAGGTGGACGTCGTCGCTGCCCGACTTCTGCACGATGAGGCGCGAAACGTGGTGCGCGCATTCAACCAGGTACGCAACCGCGACCACATTGCGGATGCCCTTGCGGCCATCGCGTCGAAGGAACCCTTGCATCGAAGGGCTTGTCGCCACCGCGTTCATCAGTGTCCGTCCGTCTTCTTTTCCATATCCCGTGAGGTCGAAGGCAGGTAATCGCTGCGCAGGTTGTGCAGATGCACGTGTTCACCGCGCGCCACCGCGATCTTCATGGAGCCGATGGGGGCACCATACTTGAGGACGCGGGTATCGGGCGCAAGGGCCCGGCGGGCGAGTTTGTGACCGAGCTCGATCGCCACCGGCATGTTGAAAGTTTCCCCGTCCATTTCCACGAGCTCGCCCAGCGCGATGTCGCGCCGCGCGACCAGGATGTTGTCGTCAGGGTGCAGCAGCAGCAACGGCGGCAATTTGCCCTTGTCCAGTGTCGTCATGGTTCGCCGCTGTCCCTTAAGTCTAGCTATTGCGCCGGCGGAGGCGGTGCCGGCACTTCGGTGGGCGGAGTTTCCGGAGCCGGCTCCGCCGGATCGTCCTTG
>DASQJS010000100.1:0-9192 GCA_035630995.1 Steroidobacteraceae bacterium
GGCGGTCCTTCCGCGTAGTAATGGCCCGTGAGCTCCAGCAGCCGGCCCTCCAGCAACTTCGGCGCTTCATTGCCGAAGCGCACCACCCAGTCCGCCGACGAACCCACGTCCGGTCCACCGAACCGCGCACCGGGCACCGCGCTGATGACCGCGCGCGCAATCGCCATCCACTCGGATAGATAGTCAGGGAAGTCCCAGCCGCGTGGCCGCAGCAGGTTGTTCTCGGCACGGTAGAAGTCCGGCTCATTGCCGATCTGGAAGTAGCGCAGCCGGTCACCCAGCGCGGGCGCGACGTACGCCGCTTCGGCGGCGTTACGCTCGGGCGAGCCGGTGCCGAAGTTCAGCCCGTAAATGCAAGTCCAGCCGCAGGCATCGAGAAATACCCGCAGATTGTCGATTGCGCGGGGTGTGATGGCGTGAAATTTCTGCGGCATCCAGTTGTCGGTACGGCCGTGCCCTTCGACATGAATCTCCGGGCGCTGGGTCTGCTCATTCGCTTTCCACCAGCAGAACTCGCTGCTGTTGCCGCCGAGCCGCAGTACGCCGTGTGGAGTCAATTCCCGGAACAGGGATACCAGCGAGGTGTTGGCAGGATGGTAGACATCGGGGTTCTCGAGCGTCGCAGTCTCGATGCTGAAGCCGTTGTAGGAGTCCGGCAGGTGATTGAGCACCAGGTCCGGTCGCAAGGTGAGACGCGCGGAACTTGCCGTCGAAGCCGCTTGCGTCCGGAGTGTTGTGAGGCCGGCCAGCGCGCCGGTGATGAGGGTGCGGCGGTCAATGTGTTTCATTGACATCTATACTAACGCGCAGGGACGGGAGACAAACAATGCGAATTTTGCAGATCGCGCTGGTGCTGGGCGTGGCGGCGGCCTCGGCTGGGGCAGCGCGGGCGGCGCAACCCCTGCCGGAAATCGTGACTCGCGACGGGCGTTACGCACTCATTGTGGATGGTGCGCCGTACCTCGTGCTCGGTGCGCAGGTGAACAATTCGAGCAACTGGCCGGCCATGCTGCCCAAGGTCTGGCCGGCGGTGAAAAAGCTGCAGGCCAACACCGTGAGCGTGCCCATTGGCTGGGAGCAGGTTGAACCCGTCGAGGGAAGATTCGATTTCTCCTTTCTCGACACGCTGTTGGCCGAGGCGCGCGAAAACCACGTGCGCCTGGTGCTGCTCTGGTTCGCCACCTGGAAGAACAATGGCCCTAACTACGCGCCCGAGTGGGTGAAGCTCGACAACGCGCGCTTCCCGCGGCTGGTCGACGCCAGGGGCAAAGTCTTGAATTCCATGTCGCCGCATTCGGCCGCCATGCTCGCCGCCGACAAGCGCGCGTTCGTCGCGCTGATGAAGCATCTGAAGAGCGCCGATGAAGCGCGCACCGTGATCATGGTGCAGGTGCAGAACGAGCCCGGGACCTATGGCAGCGCGCGGGATTTCGGTCCGGCGGCGCAGAAGTTGTTCGATGGGCCGGTGCCCGCGGCGATCATCAAGGCGCAGGGCGCGAAGCCGGGCACGTGGACCCAGGCATTCGGCAAGGACGCCAATGAATACTTTCAGGCCTGGGCGGTGGCGAAATTCATCGGCGAGATCGCCGCCGCGGGAAAGAAGGAGTATCCGCTGCCCATGTACGTGAACGCGGCGCTGCGCGATCCGTTTCATCCGGGTAACGCGGGCGATTACGCCAGCGGCGGGCCCACCGACAACGTCATATCCATCTACCGCGCTGCCGCGCCGGCTATCGACATCGTGGCCCCCGACATTTACATGAAGGAGTCGAACAAGGCCTATCGCGTTATCGAACTCTACAAGCCCGGTGGACCGTTGCTGGTGCCGGAGATCGGCAATGACCCGTTGTTTGCGCGTTATTTTTACGACGTGCTGGGCGCACAGGCGATCGGCATCGTGCCTTTTGGCATCGATTACACCGGCTATTCGAATTTCCCGCTGGGCGCAAAAGACGTCGATGCGGGCATCGACGCGTTCGCGCGGCCGTATCGTTTGCTGGCTCCCATGGCGCGCGAGTGGGCGCGCCTGAGCTTCACGAACAAGGTGTGGGGCGCATCGGAACCCGACGATCGATCGAGCCGCAAGCTTGATCTCGGCCGCTGGCAGGCGACGTTGAGTTTCAACGAGTGGCAGTTCGGCATGAAGGAGTGGTTCGGCGATCTGAAGGACAAGCCGGAGTGGTCGGGTGCTCCTTCGGGCGGCGCGCTGCTGGTGCAGCTAGGCGCCGACGAATTCCTGCTCACCGGCCAGCACGTGCGCGTGTCATTCGCGCCGGCCGCAGGTCGCAAAGCGAACGGACTGATTTTCGCTTCGGTCGAAGAGGGCAGCTACGTCGACGGCAAGTGGTCGCGCACGCGCGTCTGGAATGGCGATCAGACTGACTACGGGCTCAATCTCACCGACGAACCGCGCGTGCTGCGCGTGAGACTGGCGACGTACTAGATCATCCACCCACCGTCGATCACGTGGATCTGGCCGGTGGTGAATCCGGATTCGTCGCTGGCCAGGTGCAGGGCGAGCGCAGCGATTTCTTCCGGCTTCCCTAAACGCCCAATCGGCTGCCGCGCCTCGAACTCGGCACGCGTCCTGGCGTAGTCGCCATACGCGTGCAGCCGTGCCTGCAGTGACGGTGTGTCCACGGTGCCGGGGCAGATGGCATTGCAGCGAATGCCCTGCGCGACGAAGTCCGCGGCAACGGACTTCGTGAGCCCGATCACCGCGGCCTTGGTGGCGCCGTAGGCGCAGCGATCCGGAACGCCGGTAATCGAACTCGCCACTGACGACATGTTGATGATGGAGCCGCTGCGCGCCTCGAGCATCGCCGGCAGAAACGCGCGGATCATGGAGAACATGGAATGCACGTTGAGCTCGAATGCCGCGGCCCATTGCTCCGGCGTCACGGTGAGGACGGTTCCTCCGGGCACGATGCCCGCGCAGTTGAACAGCACATCCACCTTGCCTGTGGCCTTCGCGAAGGCGGCGATGGCAACCGGGTCGCGAACGTCGAGCACCTGTCCCTCACAACCCACGACATTCTTCAGCGCGTTTCCGTCGATGTCGGCGGCGATGACCCGCGCTCCCGCGCGCGCGAAGGCTTCCGCGCTGGCGCGGCCGATTCCCGACCCGGCCGCGGTGACCACCGCAATCTTGCCGGCAAGTCGCTTAGATTCCATAGGTTGCTCGTGCTGTTGCGGAGTAGATCTGTTCGCGCTCGGTGGTCTTGAGCTTCGCCAACAAGGTGTCGGTGACATCGCGCCATTCACCGTACGAGCACACGAGCTCGCACACGGGCCAGTCGCTGCCCCACATCATTCGTGCCGGGCCGAAGGCGCCTAGCAGATGCTCTACCGAGGCTTCGAGCGCCGCGGCATTCGCGCTGCCCGCTTCGGTGACCAGGCCCGAGAGTTTGCAGGTCATGGGCGAGGATCTTGCGAGCTCGGTGATCGCCTGCTTCCAGGGTTCGATGTCGCCAGCGGCGATCGGCGGTTTGGCGCCGTGATCCAGCACCATGACCAGATCCGGGTAACGCGCCGTAAGTTCGAGCAGCGCCGGAAGATGTTTGGGTAATACCAACGCATCGAACACGAGGCCATGGTCGATCATGGCCTCGAAGGCCGGCGCCAGTTTTTCTTCCAGCATCCACTCGGTGTCCGGGATGTCCTGGATCATGGGCCGAAGGCCGACCAGCGCGGGGTCGGCTGCGAGTGTGGCAATGGTTTCCACCACGTCTTCACTTTCAAAATCCACCCAGCCCACGACGCCCGCGATGAATGAATGATCGCGCGCGAGCTCGAGCATGAAGCGCGTTTCGGCGACGGTGGCCGCCGCCTGCACGAGGATGGTCGCGCCAACCCCCGCTTCCGCGAGATGCGGCGCGAGATGTTCCGGCAGGCAGTCCCGATAGATAGGCGTCAACGCCGGCGTCAGCCAGCCGTAGTCACCGCGCTCCAGGCGCCAGAAGTGCTGATGGCTGTCGACACGGGTGCTCATGGAAACATTCATACGGGCAACGGCGCGCGCACGTCAACGAGACCGCGTTCCCGCAACGCGCGCCAGAACCCGGACGGTATGGGATGTGAATACATGGCGGCGCAATTGCGTGCTTCCGCGCCATTGGCGCATCCGGCCACGACGCTGGCGATCCGCGGATGCCCCAACGGGAACTGCAGCGCCGCGGCTTGCAGCGGTACGGAGAATTCCCCGCAAAGCTGTTCCAGCCGGGTCACGCGTTCGAGAACCGCGGGCGGTGGTGCGGCGTAGTTGTAGTGCGTCTTCGCGCCCGCGCGCGAACCGGCAGCGAGAATGCCGGAGTTGAACGGACCTCCGCAGATGATGGAGACGCGGCGCTGTTCGCACAGCGGCAAGAGCGTTTCCAGCGCGGGCTGCTCGAGCAGCGTGTAACGGCCGGCGAGCAGGATGCAGTCGAGCTCGCAGTCAGCGAGCAGCTCGACGCAGACCTCCCATTCGTTCACGCCGAGCCCTATGGCGCGCACCGTGCCGGCGTCGCGCAATTCGCGCATCGCGCGATAGCCACCTTCGAGAAACTCCGCGACTCGCGCGGCGTGCGCGGTGCCATGCGTCATGTGGCCGATATCGTGGCATAACAGGATGTCGATGCGCGCAACCTTGAGACGCTCGAGACTCTCGGCATGCGAACGCATGACCGATTCGTAGCTGTAGTCGAACACCGGTGCGAACGGCCGTGGAGAGAAGTAACCCTCGCGGCCTGCGCTCGCATCCTGCGGACCGGTGGGTACGAGGCGCCGTCCAACCTTGGTTGAAATCACCGGCAGAGCCTGCGCGCCCTGCAGGGCCTGTCCCAGTCGTATTTCACTGAGTCCGAAGCCATAGAACGGTGCGGTGTCGAAGTAGCGAACCCCGGCGGCGAAAGATTCGCGCACCGCGGCGCTTGCCTCATCGTCGGGGAGCTCACGATACAGGTTGCCGATGGCGGCGCCGCCGAATCCGAGCTCGGTGACTTCGAGCCCGCTGTTTCCCAGCTCGCGGCGCGCGAGCGTCATGCGATTGCCGTCACCGTGTCACGCCGCGACTTCCACGCAAACAGGAACACGACCGCGAAACAGACTGCCGGCACGATATAGGCCAGGTTGATTGTGCTCTCCCGCGAAATGAATCCCATCGCGGCCGTGAACACGGCGCCGCCGATGATGGCCATCACCAGGAACGACGACCCTGACTTGGTGTAGACACCGAGGCCGCGCAGGCTCATCGAAAAGATGGTGGGAAACATGATGGACATGAAGAAGCTCGACGCGATCAGCGCCGTGAGGCCGACATGCCCGCCCGAGACTACCGCAATCAGGCACAGGGCCACGTTGATGGCCGCGAAGCTGGCTAACAACTTCGCCGGGTTTATACGCGACATCAGCAGTGTGCCGATGAGACGACCGGCGAAGAAAATGCCGAAGGAGATCGGCAACCAGCGCAGCGCATCCTTTTCCAGGGTGCCTGGAAAATTGTGCTGCGTGTAACGGATCAGGAAGCTCCACACCCCCACCTGCGCGCCCACGTACGCGAACTGCGCGAGCACGCCCAGCCAGTAGCGCGGAAATTTCCCGAGGCCGCCGAAGCCGCCTTCCGCCTCGCCGGTGTCATGGCCGCGTCCGCGGTCCACCGGCGGGAATTTTGCGCAGGCGACCAGCACGGCCCAGAGAATCACCATGGCGGCAATCAGGACGTAGGGTAGTTTGACCGAATCGAGCTCGGTGGCGCGGAATGCGGCGAAGGCATCCGGCGTCAACGCCTGCAGCTGCTCGGGCGAGTAGTGCACGTCGGAGAAGATCAGCATTCCGCCGACATACGATCCCATCATCGTGCCGATGGGATTGAACGTCTGCGCGAAGTTCAGGCGCTGGTCGGCAGTGCCGGCGGGACCCATGACGGCGATCAGCGGGTTTGCTGAAGTCTCGAGAAACGCGAGACCGGAGGCGATCACGTACAGGGCGATGAGGAATGCGTAGTACTGGCTGGCCTGCGCTGCGGGCAGGAACAGGAGCGCACCGGCTCCATAGAGGCCGAGGCCCATGAGCACGGCTGCGCGATAGCCGAACCGTCTCATGAACAGCGATGCCGGAATCGCAAAGCAGAAGTAGCCGAAGTAGAACGCCGACTGCACCAGGCTCGATGCGAAGTCGTCGAGCTGGAACGCCTTGCGGAATTGCGGAATGAGCACGTCATTGAGGCTGTTGGCCACGCCCCACATGAAGAAGAGGCCAACGATGAGAATCGTCGCGAAAAGAAATCCGGGGGTGATGAACGCCGCTTTCGGTTTCGCCGGCAACGCGGCGTCGTTCACGGAAGGTCCCCATGCACGATTTCGTTGGATATTTGTTTAGCCGCTGCCCGCACGAACTCCACGGCATGGGCCATCTCGACCTGCAGGGGATTGCTGTGCACGAACGGAATGGTGAGCGCGGCCACCGCGGTGTCGTCGCGCAGGATGGGCGCGGACAAATCGACGATGCCACGTACGAAGTGCGACGCCGCTTCGTGGTATCCCTTCGAACGCACGATGTTGGCTCGTTCGACGAAGCTGTCCGCGGCCTCGCCCTTGAGCCGGCAGCGCTTGAGCCAGATGCGGCGGACATCGTCATTCTGATAGGCGAACAGCACGAGGCCCGAAGTCGCGCTCGCGATTTCGCGCCGATAACCGATGCGCACCGAGAAGCCGAGGTCTCCCGGGCGTTCGATGCGCGTGATCACGACGATCTGATCTTCCGATGCCACCGCGATATGCGCCGACTGCCCGATGTCCTGCACCAGTTTGCGCATGATGGGCAGCGCCGTTTCGACCAGGGACCGAACCGGCGCCTGGGCCATGGCCAGCGCGAACAACTTGTTGGTGAGGACATACCCGCTGCCGTTTTCCGCAGTGGTGATGAAGCCTTTGAATTCGAGCACCTGGAGCATGCGAAAAAGCTCGCCCGATGAGCGGCCCAGGCGCTGCGAGATGGACGAGAGGTTCAACGGGGACTTTTCAGCTGCCAGCAGTTCGATGACATCGAGGCCCTTTTCGAGGGCCGGGGCACGATATCGACTGGTGCGCGGAGCGGTTTCCTGCGCCGGGAGGCGCGGGGGAGCGGTTTTTGTGGCCATGGATTCTGTAGTTGTAGTGGTAATGACCGGCGCTGGATTCTGCCCCAAAACCACTTGATCTTGAATTTTCATTAGAGCATTGTACTTTCATCCGGGAAATCGCGGGTTGCAGGCCATGCAGCTGCGACGTGCCGGAAGGCGAGACTCCCGCGGCGCCCCCACGACGCGAAGGCTCGCCTTCCGGCAGTTTCGCTTTTGGCTGCCTCTTCGGACCGGGGTCTCAGGTCTCGTTAGAATTCCCGGGCCCAAATAATTCGAATCGTGTCCAGAGGGGTCCCATGAAGATGCTGACGAGATGGATGTGCGTGCTCGTGCTCGCAGGTTGTGCAGCCGAGGCGCCGGAAGGGTCGTTCGTCCAGAACGAAACCGGCATCGTGGTGACGCCGGCTGACGGCGCCAGTCGCCGTGTACGCCTCGAAGTCAAAACCGACCGTATCGTGCGTGTGACGTCGGTGACCGATGGGAACCTCGACCTGCCCAAGAGCCTCATGGTGGTCGACTCCCCGGCGAAGCCGGTGGCATTCCAGGTGGAGAGGCGGGACAGCGACGTCGTGCTCAAAACCTCGCAGATTGCCGCGCACGTGTCGCTCGCCAACGGCGCGGTGAGTTTTTCCGATCTCGCCGGCAAACCGCTGCTGGCCGAAGAGCCGTTCCGCAAGCTGGAGTCCGGAGTCACACAGCGCTTCAACGCTGGCACCGACGAAGCCTTTTATGGCTCGGGGCAGCATCAGAACGCGCAGATGAACCTGAATGGCGAAGACGTCGAACTCGCCCAGCACAACATGGACATTGGCGTGCCGTTCGTGGTGTCGACGCGCAACTACGGCGTGCTGTGGGACAACAATGGCATCACGCGGCTCGGCGACCCGAAACCTTATGGACTTGCTTCGCGCGACCTCAGGATCCGCGACGTGGCGGGTAAGGACGGCGGCTTCACGGCACGTTATTACATCGACGGGAAGCAAAAGATCGAGCGCGTCGAGAAGGACATCAACTACCAGTACATCCGCGACCGCTTCAACTGGCCCAAGGAACTGCTGGTGGCGAAGGAGCCGAACACCGGCTCGCCGCCCAACATCCTCGCCAATCAGACGGTGACCTGGGAAGGCACGCTGGAATCCGCGAAGGCCGGCAAACACAAGTTCCAGCTCTACGGCAGCAGCTACTTCAAGGTGTATGTCGACGGCCGGCTGGTGATGGATCGCTGGCGCCAGAACTGGGCCGCCTGGTATCACAACTTCGATGTCGTCATGACGGCCGGAATTCCGGTGGCCGTCAGGATCGAGTGGATTCCGAACGATGGCTACCTGGCCTTGCTGCACAACGACCCGCTGCCGGATGCCGAGCGCCACTCGCTCACGTTCACGTCCGACGCCGCCAGCGCCGTCGACTATTACTTCATCGCCGGCGCCAGCCAGGATGAAGTGATCGCCGGGTATCGCGCGCTCACCGGCAAGGCCGTGATGCTGCCGCGCTGGGCGTACGGCTTCTGGCAGAGCCGCCAGCGCTACACCACGCAGAAAGAGTTGTTGGACGTGGTGGCCGAATACCGCAAGCGGAAGATCCCGCTCGACAACATCGTGATGGACTGGTTTTACTGGAAGGAAGACCAGTGGGGTTCGCACCAGTTCGACAAGAGCCGGTTCCCCGATCCCAAGGCCATGCTCGAGAAAGTGCACGGCATGAACGCGCACTTCATGATTTCGGTGTGGCCGAAGTTCTATCCCGGCACCGACAACTATAAGGAGCTCGATTCGGCGGGCTTCATGTATCGCGGCAACATCGAGGCGGGAGCGCTCGACTGGGTGGGCAAGGGGTACCAGAACTCGTTCTACGATCCGTACTCGAAACCCGCGCGCGACATGTACTGGCGCCAGCTCAACGAGAACCTGAACGTGCTCGGCATCGATGCCTGGTGGATGGATGCCACCGAGCCCGACCTGCACTCGAATCTCGACATCGATTCCATCAAGGCGCGCATCGGCCCCACGGCAATGGGACCGGCCGAGAAGTTCTTCAACTCCTATCCACTGGTGCATACCGGCGGCGTTTATGAAGGTTCACGCGTGGTGAGC
>DASQJS010000101.1:0-14114 GCA_035630995.1 Steroidobacteraceae bacterium
TGTTTGGACAGCTTCGCGTGGACATCGGCGATGCCATGCGGGCGGTTGGTGGAAACCTGTTCGCGGACGGCGAGGTGCAGTCCCATGTGCAGCCAGGGATTGAGCTGTCCGCTGCGCGGGGAGTAGTTAGCGAGATCGGCCGCGGCCGACTCCACGATCACGTGGTATTCCGGGTGCTCGGAGATCACCGCCACCACCTGCTTGTCGAGCGGCGAGAGCGTGTGCTGCTGCTTGTACCGGCGCCACGCGGCGCGATAGGTCTCGCGCAGCTGGTCCCGGGATTGGCCGGCGAATATCACGGAGCCTTCCTGGCCGCGGCGATGATCTTGCGGCGGAGCGGGTATTCGCATAAATCGTTCACGAGACAACGTGCGCATTCGGGCTTCAATGCCTTGCAGACATAACGGCCATGCAGGATGAGCCAGTGATGTGCGTCATGAGCGAATTCCCCGGGCGTGAACCTGATCAATGCGTCTTCCACTTCTCGCGGAGTTTCGCCCGGGGCGATTCTCATGCGGTTGGCGACGCGGAAAATATGAGTGTCCACTGCTATTGTCGGCTCGCCGAAGATTGTATTCAGTACCACGTTCGCAGTTTTGCGACCCACGCCCGGAAGTTTTTCGAGTGCCTCGCGAGTGCGCGGCACAACGCCCGCATGTTCGTCGGCAATCGCCGACGCGGTGGCAATCACATTCTTTGCCTTGGTTCTCCACAGGCCTATCGTGCGGATGTATTTCGCAAGCCCGTCGACGCCGAGCTTCGCAATAGCCTCTGGAGTACGGGCCACCGGAAACAGTTTGCGCGTTGCGGCGTTGACGCTCTTGTCGGTGGCCTGCGCCGAGAGGATTACCCCGACCAGCAGCTCGAACGGTGTCTCGTATTCGAGCTCGGTGGTGGGATGCGGATTCGCAGCGCGGAATCGCTCGAAGATCTCGCGGCGCTTGGCGGCATTCATGGTGCAGGCCGCGCGCCGCGTTTCTTGGCGGCGAGTGTCGCAGCGCGATCGGCTGCACGCCGCGCGACGCGTTGGTTGTGAGACTCGTAGCGGGCACGCGAGTCGCCTGCCGTCGGCAGGACCAATGACGGCAACGGGCTCTTGAGCAAAGGAATCATCACGATGCAGTCCACCGGGCATGGCGCGACGCAGAGCTCGCAACCCGTGCAGAGTTCCGCGATGACGGTGTGCATGCGCCGCGGCGCGCCGACGATGGCATCCACGGGGCAGGGCGGCAGGCACTTGGTGCAGCCGATGCAGCGTTCTTCGTCGATGAAGGCGATCGAGGGCGCGGCCTCGATGCCGTTGTCTCGATTGAGGGGCGACAGTGACCGGCCGGTAAGACGCACCAGGGCGACGATGGTCTCGGTGCCGCCCGGCGGGCATTGATTGATGTCCGCCTCACCACGCGCGATGGCTTCCGCATAAGGCAGGCAACCCGTATAGCCGCAGCGCGTGCACTGGGTCTGCGGCAAGAGCTGATCGATGGCTTGAGCTGTTATTTCTTTGGCCATTCCAGCGCCTGCAGGATCTCGGCCAGCAAGGGGGCGCCACGATATACGAAGCCGGTGTAGAGCTGCACCAGGTTCGCGCCGGCGGCGAGGCGCGCCGTGGCATCGGCGGCGCTCATCACGCCGCCCACGCTGATGATCGGGAATTTCGCGCCCAGCTCGCGCCGCAGTTCGGTCAGTACTTGAAGCGAGCGTGCCGCGAGCGGCGCGCCGCTGACACCGCCAGTTTGGGACATTCCGGGATCCGGCAGCTCGATTGCCGTGCTGCTGTTGGTGGCGATCACGCCGTCGATGCAGTGATGCACGAGCGCGCGGCAAAGGCTGCTCAATTCTTCGGACGAAAGATCCGGCGAAATCTTCACGAGCAGCGGTACTTGCCGGCCATGTCGCGCGGCAAGCTGCCGACCTTCGATTCGCAGAGGCTCAACGATCCCGGCCAGCGCATCGGCGGCCTGCAATTCGCGTAAACCCTGCGTATTCGGCGACGACACATTGATGGCGAAGTAGTCCGCGACGGCGTAGAGCTTTCGCTGGCAATCGACGTAATCGTCGGCGGCGCGCCCCAGCGGTGTGCCGGCATTCTTGCCGATGCTCACGCCACGGATGCCGCGATAGCTGGCGCGGCGCAGTTGCGCGGCGACGTGATCCGCACCCTTGTTGTTGAATCCCATGCGATTGATCAGTGCGCGCGAATCCCGTGCCCGGAACAGTCGCGGTTTGGGATTGCCCGACTGAGGTCGCGGCGTGACGGTGCCGATTTCCACGTGGCTGAAGCCCAGGGCGCCAAGCGCATCGAGATAGTCGCCGTTCTTGTCGAAACCGGCGGCAAGTCCGACCGGGTGCGCGAAGTGCTGGCCGAGTATGCGCAACTCGAGCGCGGGCGATGTCGCCGGTGAGTTCCACCAATGCCGTGTGAGTTGCAGGGCGCGCAGGCCCAGGGCATGCGAAGCTTCGGGCGGCAGCCGATGCAGCAGCGCCAGTCCCGCGCGCGCCAGCACGCCGCCGGAATCCGGGTGCGGCACGGCTCCGCTCAGGTGACCTTCATCCCCGCCTGCGCGCCGCTGTCGGCGGAGAGCAGGAATACCTCGGAACCCGAATCCGGGCTCGCGCACAGCACCATGCCTTCGGAGACGCCGAAGCGCATCTTGCGCGGCTCGAGGTTGGCGATCATGACCACGTGGCGGCCGATGAGCGTCGCCGGGTCATACGCCGAGCGGATTCCCGAGAAGACATTGCGTTGCTCGGCGCCGAGGTCGAGCGTGAGCTGCAGTAGTTTGTCCGAACCTTCGACGAGCCTGGCATCCAGCACCTTGGCGACGCGCAGGTCGAGCTTGGCGAAGTCCCCGATGTTCACGAGGCCGGAATTGTTGGCGGGCGTAGCAGCCGACGCTGAAGCGGGAGGAGTCGTCACGGGCTTCTTCACCTTCTCGGCAGGTTTGATGGGGGCGGCGTCGGTGGCCTCGACCAGCTCGGCCACGACCTTCGGGTCGAGGCGGGTCGCCAGAGGCTCATAGGCCTCGATCGGATGGTCGAACAGCGGCGTGTCCACCGAATTCCAGTCGGCGAACGAGATGCGCAGGAACTTCCCGGCCTTTTCCGCCATTTGCGGCATTACCGGCGCGAGGTAGCTCATGAGCACGCGGAACAGGTTGATGCCCTGCGTACATACGGCGAGTACCTCGGCGGCTCTCGCCGGGTCCTTGGCGAGTGCCCAAGGCTTGTGCGTGTCCACGTACTGATTGGCACGGTCGGCGAGGCCCATGATGCCGCGCATGGCGGCGGAATAATCGCGCGCGTCGTACAGATCGCCAATCGTGCTGCGCAGCGCCGCGAACTCGGCGTACAACTGCGGGTCGGGTAGCTGGGCGGCCAGCTTTCCGCCGCCGCGCTGCACGAAGCCCGCGCAACGGCTGGCGATGTTCACGAGTTTGCCGACAATGTCGGAGTTCACGCGCGCGACGAAGTCTTCGAGCGACAGATCGATGTCATCGACACCGGAGCTGAGCTTGCCGGCGAAATAGAACCGCAGCGGTTCGGGCGGCAGCCGTTCCAGGTAGCGCCGCGCCGTGATGAACGTCCCGCGGGACTTCGACATCTTCGCGCCGTTGATCGTGAGGAAGCCGTGCACGAACACCGCGGTGGGCTTGCGGCAGCCCGAGCCGTGCAGCACCGCGGGCCAGAACAGGTTGTGGAAGTAGCTGATGTCCTTGCCGATGAAGTGATACAGCTCGGTGGTGCTGTCGGCCTTGAGATATTCGTCATAGTTCAGGCCGCGTTTGTCACACAAGGCCTTGAAGCTGCCGAGATAACCGATGGGCGCGTCGAACCACACGTAAAAGTATTTCCCGGGCGCGCCCGGGATCTCGAAGCCGAAGTACGGCGCATCGCGAGAGATGTCCCAGTCCTGCAGGCCCGCTTCGAACCACTCGGCGAGTTTGGCGCGAACTTCGGGCTGACGCGCGCCGCCGCCCTCTAACCACCCGCGCAGCACCGCCGTGAAATCGCCGAGCTTGAAGAAGTAGTGTTCGGACTCGCGCCAGACTGGCGGTGTGCCGGAGATCGTCGAGACCGGGCTGATCAGCTTGTCGGGCGTGTACGTGGCGCCGCAGTTCTCGCAGGAGTCGCCGTACTGATCGGCCGTGTGGCAGACCGGACATTCGCCTTTGACGTAGCGATCGGGCAGGAACATGCCGGCCTTCTCGTCGTAAGCCTGGCGCACGCTGCGCGTGGTGATGTGCCCCGCGGCTTTCAGCTTCCCGTACAGGTCGGCGGTGATCGCCTTGTTTTCAGCCGAGTGCGTGGAGTGAAAGTGATCGTGGCCGATCAGGAATCCTTCGTAGTCGGCGCGATGCTCGGCCGCCACGCGCGTGATCAGCTCTTCGGGTGTGATCCCCTCGGCCTGCGCCTTGATCATGACCGGCGTGCCGTGCGTGTCTTCAGCGCACACGTAGATGCAGTCGTGACCCTGCATACGCTGGAAGCGTACCCAGATGTCGGTCTGCACGGTTTCGATGATGTGGCCGAGGTGCAGCGCGCCGTTTGCATAGGGCAACGCGCTGGTGACGAGGATTTTGCGAGGCATGAAACTGCGGTCCGAAAGGGGGCCGCAAGTATAGACGGGCGCCCGCCTTCTTAGCCCTGATCCTTCATGGGCTCGAACTTGGCCTTGCTGATGCCCTTCTTGTAGGCCTCTTTGCCCGTGATCAAGCGCTGGTTGAGCAGCGCCTCGATGGCATTGTCCATGGTGCGCATGCCGAACTGGCTGCCCGACTGCATGGTGGTCTCGAGCTGGTCCAGCTTTCCCTGGCGGATCAGGTTGGAAACCGCCGGCGTGTTCACCAGGATTTCGAGCGCGGCCACGCGGCCGCTCTTGTCCGCCTTCTGCAGCAGCTGCTGCGAGATCACACCGCGCAGGCTGGTGGACAGCATGGTGCGAACGTGACTTTGTTTGTCGGCCGGGAAGACGTTGATCATGCGATCGACGGTGGGTGCGGCGCCGTTGGTGTGCAGCGTACCCATGACCAGGATGCCCATCTCGGCGGCGGTGACCGCGATGCTGATGGTTTCGTAATCGCGCAACTCGCCGACCAGCACCACGTCCGGATCTTCGCGCAGGCCCGACTGCAGCGCCGACGCGAAGCCCTTGGTGTGTACGCCGACTTCGCGCTGGCTGATGAGGCACTGTTTGCGCGCGTGCACGAATTCGATGGGGTCCTCGATGGTGAGGATGTGTCCCTTGAGACGCGAATTGATGTCGTCGATCATCGCCGCCAGCGTGGTCGATTTGCCCGACCCGGTTTTCCCCGTGACGAGGATGAGCCCGTTGTTGGCGCGGCACAGCGTGTGGCACGCCTGCGGCAGGTTGAGCTGCTCCATCGACAGCGCCTTCGACGGAATGGCGCGCATGACGGCGCCCATGCCGTTCAGCTGCCGCATGACGTTGACGCGGAAGCGCCCGTACTCTCCCATGTTGTAGGCGAAGTCGGCGCCATCGTGTTCCTCGAAACGCATGGCCGCGGTCTTCGGCATGATTTCGTAGAGCGCGTTCTGCACGAACTCTTTCTCGAGCTTTTCCGGCCGCAGCGGCTGCAGGTCACCGTAGAGGCGAATGCGCGGCGGATCGCCGGCGAGGAAGTGGAGGTCCGAGCCTTTCCTGCCCAGGACTTCCTTGAGGTATTCGTCGATGACGGGCATGAGCGCGGTTAGCCCGAACCACCGGACGCCGTGGCCGGGCCCGTGACGTCGATCTTGGGCATGAGCGTCGTGTCGGTGACGTAGCGCTGGAACGGCCGCCGGTCGGAGGCGTAAGTGACCGCGTCGTCGGGGTCGATTTCCTTGGCGGCCAGCGAATGGAGCAGCGCCTGGTCGAGGAGCTGCATGCCGAGATCCTTGCCGGTCTGGATCTGGTTCGGAATCTGGTGCGTCTGGTCGGTCTGGATGAGCTTGGCGATGGCACGCGTCATCACCAGGGTTTCGCAGATGGCCTTGCGCGCGCGCTGGTCATGGGTCTTCACGAGAATCTGCGTGACCACGGCTAACAAGCTTTGCGACAGGAAGCTCTTGGTCTGCTCGCGCTCTTCGATGGGCAGCGCGTCGATGATGCGGTCGATGGTCTTCGAGGCCGACGTGGTGTGCAGCGTGCCGAGCACAAGGTGGCCGGTTTCCGCGGCGGTCATGGCCATGGAGATGGTTTCGGCGTCGCGCAACTCGCCTACCAGGATCACGTCGGGATCTTCACGCATGGCGGCGCGCACGCCTTCCGCGAACGACGGAATGTGGGTGCCGAGCTCGCGCTGGATGACCTGGCTCAGCTTGCTGCGATGGACGAATTCGATGGGATCTTCGAGCGAGACGATGTTCAGGCGCCGCGTGGTGTTCAGGTGGTCGATCATCGCCGCGAGCGTGGTCGACTTGCCGGTACCCGTGGCGCCGGTGACCAGCACCATGCCCTGGTGGTAGTCGCAGAGTTTCTTGACGATTGGCGGCAGCGCCAGCTTGTCGATGCTCGGGATGTCCTGGGGAATCGCGCGGAACGTGGCGCCAAGGCCGGTCTCCTTGCGAAACACGTTGACGCGGAAACGGCCGCCGTCGGCCGACACATAGGAGAAGTCGAGGTCGTTGCCCTTGCCGAAGTATTCGTGCTGGTTCTTCGTGAAGATCTCGGTGAGATAACTCTCGAGTTCGGAGTCCCCGACATCTCGAAACTTGATAGGCATGAGGTCGCCATTCATGCGCAGCATGGGCGGCACGCCGACGGCCAGGTGCACGTCGGAACAGCCTTGCTGCATGCCAAGCTTCAGGAACGCGTCAATACGAGCCACGGGGGCTTAGGTCCTCTGTGTTAAGTCTCACCAAAGCATGCGACGGTGTGACGAGCGTCAAGTGTGACGCAGTGCGCGATTCTCCGCGAGCCGATTCGGCAATGGCAATACCGAGGCGAATACTGAGGGGTAATCCTCAGCTGGCGAAGCGCCGCGCCCGCGACGCGCTGCGGCTCAACGGAATTTTTCGAGGGCTTCGCGCAGCAGCGGCATGGTCTGGTAGCGCTTGTCCTTGTCCACCGACATGGCCTGCATGATGACTTCGGGCAGTCCCGGTGGCAGGGCCGGGTTGATCTCGCGCGGCGGGCGCGCCTTGCCCTGCACGTGTTGGTACATGACGGACATGTGATCGCCGCGCGCATACGGCGGCACGCCGGTCATGATTTCGTAAAGGATGACGCCGAGCGCGTATACGTCCGCCCGCTGGTCCACTTTTTTGCCGAGAATCTGTTCGGGCGCCATGTACTTCGGTGAGCCGATGACATAGCCGGTCTTCGTGAGCTGCGTGTCACCTTCGCGCTGCGCGGCGGCCACGCCGAAGTCCACGATCTTGAGCAGCCCTTCGTTGTTGATGAGCACGTTCGCGGGCTTGAGGTCGCGATGCACGATGCCCTGGGCATGCGCGACTTCCATGCC
Source organism: Steroidobacteraceae bacterium (assembly GCA_035630995.1). Lineage (GTDB taxonomy): Bacteria > Pseudomonadota > Gammaproteobacteria > Steroidobacterales > Steroidobacteraceae > CADEED01. The sequence goes on from DASQJS010000101.1 coordinate 7,464, forward strand.
CGTGCAGATGTCGATGCCGAAGCCGAGCGCGCGCGCGAGCGGCATCGGCTTCTCACCGACCACCTCGCTGCCGAGCGTGTGCGAGGGGAAATACTCCATCGAGATGGCGTAGTTGCCCTGGATGAACAGGAAGTCGTAGATGCGGATGACGTTGTGGTGCGTGATCTTGCGCGAGTAGCGCAGCTCATGCACGAAGCGCTTCATGATCTCTTCGTCTTCAGAGACGTTCGGATTGAGGAACTTGAGGATGAGCCGCTCGTCGACGACGGTGTCTTCCATGAGGAGCACGGTGCCGAACGCCCCCTTGCCGATGCGTTCGACGTATTTGTAGCGCCCTTCGATGATGTCGCCGGGCTTCAGTGTCTGGATGTCGAGCTTCTGCGGGCCCGCCATCTTTTCGGCTTCCTTCACCGCGCGCTGCACGTCCTGCTCTGACATGAGCTGCGTACGCGCCTCTTTCGAAGTGGACGCATGTACCGGTGGCGGCGAAGTGGGTGGCGGCGCGGGAGGCGGCGCAACCGTGCGCGGACGTCCGCCTTGCGGGACGCTGGGTGAGGACGCCATCGCCGGTGTGCTCGATGCCTGCGTCGCCGAAGCCGGGCGACCGCCGGGTTGCGCCAGCGGCGAACGATTCTGTGTCGATGAAAGGCGCGTGCCGCTGTGCGAGAAGCGAGAATCCAGATCCGACAGCGCCCGCAGCGCGGCCTGCGCCACGGTCTGTTCGGTCGCCGAGGTTTGCGCCTGGATCTGCACGCGGATGTTCTCGAGCCGGCGCTCGTCGGCGAGTTTCGCGAGCGAGCTGATGGCCTCCAGGCGGATGTCCTTTTCTTCGCGGGCCAGCATGGGCATCACGGAATCGATGACCTTGTGGTCGCCGAGGCGACCGAGCGCGCGCACCACGACCGGCAGTGACCGCGGCGGGGTGGTGCCCAGCATTTCGAGCAGACGCGGCACGGCACGCTTGCTGCCGATCTCGGCGAGCGCATCCACCGCGCGTTCGCTCACCCACCAGTCCTTGTCCTTGGTGGCGTCGATGAGGTGCCCGACGGCGCGATCGTCCTTGGTCTGGTTGAGAATCTCGACCGCCGCCCGGCGGATTTCTTCGTCCGGGTCCCCGACCAGCTGCAGCACGGCCTCGACGACCTTCGGGCCGCCGATCTTGCCGAGCGCGTCGGCGGCGCGGCTGCGCACCCACCAGTCGTCGTCGGCAACCGCTTCGAGGAGTTCCTTGACCGACTTGGCGTTGCCGATTTCGTTGAGCACTTCCACCGCGGCGCGGCGCGCGTATTCGTTTTCATCCTTGAGCACGGGGATGAGGTATTTGATGGTGTCGGGATCGTTGGCGCGGATGACGACGTCGATGGCCTTGTTCTGCACGTCGATTTCCGGATCGCGCAGCAGCAAGCACACCTGTTCGATTTCGATCGGTCCATCCATCTTGGCGAGCGCGCCCAGCGTGGCGGCGCGCACCAGCTTGTTGGGGTCCTTGAGCTGTTGTTGCAGCGCTCGCTGGACTTCGGGCTTCGGAAAGCGCGACAGGATGTTGATGAGGTGCAGCCGTGCCACCGGATCCTTGCCGTTCAACCGGCCGACGAGTTCGGGCAGGTCGTTGTCGGTGGCGAGTTCACCGAGGATGCGGAACAGCGCCGCCTTCTCGTTCGCTTCCTGTTTGTAGGCCGCGGCCAGGATTTCGCGCGCGGACAGGCGAGAGCGATGTGCGGTGATGACGTCGAGCAGGGCGGACTTGGCTATTCCCTCGGTTCCGAGTGCTTCGAGCAGCATCGTCGGCGGATACGCGCGGCTGCTCGACAGTGCCCAGGCGACACCGGCCACCACCCGCGGGCTGCCCGTGACCATGGCCTCGAGGAATTTCGGAAGGGTTTTCTGGTTGACGAGTCCGGTGAGGACTTCAATGTACGCAACCGTCGCGATCTTGTCGGCATCGGCCAGGGCTTCGGTTACCGGTTCGATTGCCCCGGGGCCAAGCTCGCGCAGCTTCGCGATAGCTTTCTGGGTTGCGGGAGCGGCAACGTCCGTCGCGCTCCTGAGCTCCGTGATGAACCGGTCGGCCCGGATGTTTGTGAAAAAACTCATGGATCCGATGGCCCGCTGGGCGCGCGACGGCCAAAGCCGCGAGATGCGCGTGCGGAGTTAAGCAAGCCTGCCGTCCTTATGTAGTCCGAACCCTATTACAAAAATTATGCCACATGTCCTGTCGCCAACAGCCGATCTGAGACCGCACAACAGGTATTTTCGTTAGAATCCCGGCCCCTGAAGGTCCCGGCGGACAACTCGAAAATCATATGGCCCTCAATGCTGCCGCCGAATTTCGCGCACTGGTCGAAGAATATCCGGACCCATTTCTCAGACAGACGCTAGGCAGCGCCCAGGCGGTCGATTTGGCTGAGCTGAAGGGTGACAGGGGTCACGTTCGCGTCGCCCTGGGCTTTCCTGTGGGCGGTTATGAAGATGAGTTCAAACGTGGCCTCGAGGCGCATCTGGCGACCCGCGGCGGGCCTTCAGAGATCCAGGTCGAGCTGGTGCAGAAGATCACCGCACACGCCGTGCAACGGCAATTGTCGCCGCAGGCTGGAGTTCGAAACATTGTGGCTGTCGCCTCGGGCAAAGGTGGCGTTGGCAAGTCCACGGTCGCAGCAAACCTTGCGCTCGCCTGGGTGAAGCAGGGCGCCCGGGTTGGAATCCTCGATGCCGATATCTACGGGCCGAGCCAGCCCATCATGCTCGGTCTCACGGGCCAGCGGCCCGCGTCGCCGGATGGCAAGCGCATCAAACCACTCATGGCGCATGGCCTGGCGGCCATGTCGATCGGCTTTCTCATCGATCCCGAGCAGCCCATGGTCTGGCGCGGCCCCATGGTCACTCAGGCGCTGACCCAGCTGCTTGGCGACACCGACTGGGGCGACCTCGATTACCTCGTGATCGACATGCCTCCGGGCACGGGCGACATCCAGCTCACGCTCGCGCAGCGAGTGCCGGTGGCCGGCGCCGTCATCGTGACCACGCCGCAGGACATTGCGCTGGCCGATGCGCGCAAGGGCCTCAAGATGTTCGAAAAGGTGAACGTGCCGGTACTCGGCGTGGTCGAGAACATGAGCGTGCACGTCTGCGGCAACTGCGGCCACGTCGAGCACCTGTTCGGCGCCGGCGGTGGCGCGCGCATGGCGGCGCAATACAACGTCGAGCTGCTGGGTGAGCTGCCGCTAGACGCACGGGTGCGCGAAGAAGCGGACGGCGGTGTGCCCACCGTGGTTGCGGCCCCGGATTCCCCGCACGCGGCCCCTTACTTCATCATGGCGCGCCGCACCGCCGCGGCCCTCGCGCGCCGGTCGAAGGATCGTTCGACCCTGTTTCCCAAAATTGTCGTGGAAGAGAGCTAATGAGCATCAAGTCCGACCACTGGATCCGCCGCATGGCGGCGAAAGAAAAAATGATCGAACCGTTCGCGCCGGAGCAGGTGCGTGCGGCAGCGGATGGCCACAGGATCGTTTCCTACGGTACGTCGAGTTATGGCTACGACGTGCGTTGCTCGCGGGAATTCAAGATCTTCACCAATATCAACTCGACCATCGTCGATCCGAAGAACTTCGACGAGAAGAGTTTTGTCGACGTGCACGCCGACGTCTGCATCATCCCGCCCAACTCCTTCGCGCTGGCCCGCACGGTGGAATATTTCCGCATACCTCGCTCGACCCTAGTCGTGTGTCTCGGGAAGTCGACGTATGCGCGTTGCGGCATCATCGTCAACGTGACGCCGCTCGAGCCGGAATGGGAGGGTCACGTGACGCTGGAGTTCTCCAACACCACGCCGCTGCCCGCCAAGATCTACGCCAACGAAGGCGTGGCGCAGATGTTGTTCTTCGAATCCGATGAAGTGTGTTCGACGTCGTACAAGGATCGTGGCGGGAAGTACCAGGGCCAGACCGGCGTGACGCTGCCGAAGACGTGATCGGTGCCGGGCCGGATTGGAGTCCGACAATGCGGCGGAGCGGGTTCGGTGGCGCGATGGGGAAGTTTTCCCGGTTTCCCGGCCCGGCACCTACGGGTCGACAGACTGGATCAGCAGCGTGATCAGCACCTTCTTGCCGTCGATGCGCTCGGCACGGACGGGTAGATAGCCGAGCGCAGGCGCGACCCAGGTGCGCGTGTAGTTATCGGAGCTTTGCCGCTTGCTCGTGTAGACGATGGTGTCGAGTTCGCCGAGCTCGGTCTGGATGCGGGCGTTGCCTTCCAGATGCAGCTCGTATTCCTTGAGCTTGGTGGCGTCGATCATCCACACCGTGCCTTTGAGGTCGCCGCTGGCCAGGTTGCGCAGCGAGGCGATCTGCAGCGACATCGCGTCCTGCGCGCCATCGGGAAGCTCGAGATCGACGGCACGTTCCTTGGCGACGCCGGTGACGCGCTTCTTCTGCCAGTCGAACGTGAGGTTGATGGGGCGCTCTTTTTCGTCCGAGCCCTCGAACAACATCGGCTCGACGCGGCCATTGATGATCCTGAAGGTGCTTTTCTGCGACAACGCGTCGGGAAACGCCATGCGGAAGATGCCGCGCGCCGAGTTCACCGATGAATAGGTGTAGATGTCCGTCGAGATGTTCTTCAGTTCCACCGTCGAGCTCGCGGCGGTAACGCCTTTCCATTCGGCAATGTAGCTGGCGCGAAACGGCTTCAGGTCGACGGGATCCGCATGGGCGGCAAGACCGGCGGCCAGCAGCAACAGGGGCAGGAAACGTTCAGGCAGCCGCATCGTTTTCCTCGATGAGTGGCGCGGTGAGGGGAGCGCCGTCGAAAAACACCGACCCGGCGCGCCATTCGACGCGTCCGGCCCCAATGAGGGTACAAACATGAGGGTAGATGATGTGTTCCAGCGTATGAACGCGCGCTGAAACCGTGTCAGACGTGTCCGCTGGGTGGATCCGGAGGCGCCCCTGCATGATTACCGGCCCCCCGTCGAGCTCGGCGGTGACGTAATGGACGCTGGCGCCGTGGTGCGAATCACCCGCCGCGAGCGCGCGGGCGTGAGTATCCAGGCCTTTGTACTTGGGCAGCAGCGAGGGGTGGATGTTGAGCAGGCGGCCTTCGAAGCGCTGCACGAACTCCGCCGAAAGGATGCGCATGAAACCGGCGAGCGCCACCAGACGTGCGCCGCTCGCATCGAGCTCTGCCGCCAGCGCCGCGTCGAAACTGGCCCGGTCGGTGAACTGTTTGACGGGCACGATGCTGGTCGGTATGCCGAGCGCCGCGGCCCGCGCCAGGCCGCCGGCGCTGTCGCGATCGGCGATGACCCTAACTATCCTGAAGGGCGAACCGGGAGCGAGCGAGGCGCGCGCGATGGCCTCCATGTTGCTGCCGCGCCCGGAAATGACCACGGCCACCGGCATCGGCAGGCCGGTCATTCTTCGATGACGACGCCGCGCGAACCGCTCCCGACGCCTCCAACAATCCAGGCGGTTTCGCCGCTCGCCTTGAGGTGCGCGAGCGCCGCATCGACATCGGCTGGTGCGACGATCACCACCATGCCGATGCCGCAATTGAAGGTGCGGTACATCTCCGGGGCCGAAATCCTGCCGGTGGCGGCGAGCCAGTCGAATACCGGATCGCGCGGCCAGTTCCGCCGGTGCAGCGCCACGTCGAAGCCTTCTGGCAGCACGCGCGGAATGTTGTCGGTGAGGCCGCCGCCGGTGATGTGTGCAAATCCTTTGACGCTGATCTTTTGTGCCAATGACAGCAGGGACTTCACGTAGATGCGCGTTGGCGTCAGCAGGCGGTCGAACAGCGTCTTGCCGTCGAGCTGGGTTTTGTCGTCCGCCCCCGCGACCGAAACCAGTTTGCGGATGAGCGAATAGCCGTTCGAATGCGGGCCGGATGAGGCGAGGCCGATGACCACGTCGCCGGCCGCGATCTTGGTGCCGTCGATGATCCGGTCGCGCTCGACCACGCCCACGCAAAAACCGGCGAGGTCGTAATCGTCGCCGTGGTACATGCCGGGCATTTCCGCGGTCTCACCGCCGACCAGCGCGGCGCCGGCGAGCTCGCAGCCTTCGGCGATGCCACGAATGACGGCTTCGGCCACGTCGACGCGCAGCTTGCCGGTGGCGTAGTAATCGAGGAAGTAGAGAGGTTCGGCACCGGACACCACGATGTCGTTGGCGCACATGGCCACCAGGTCGATACCGATCTTGTCGTGCCGGCCCGTGTCGATGGCGAGGCGTAGCTTCGTTCCCACGCCGTCGGTTCCAGAGACCAGCACCGGCCGGCGATAGCGGTCGAGCGGCACTTCGACCAGCGCGCCGAAGCCGCCGATTCCCGCGAGAACCTCCTTGCGCATGGTCCTCTTGACCAGCGGTTTGATGCGTTCGACCAGTTCATCGCCCGCGTCGATATCGACGCCGGCGTCGCGATAGGTGAGTCCGGTTTCAGTCATGAATGGAGGATTCTCTGCGCCGGGTTGCCGACGCGGCAGGTCGGGAAAAAACGTGCGATATTGTAGCCAATGCGCACATTCGTCGTCAGTTTCATCGCGGTCGCGTTGCTTGCATTCGCAGCTGAAGCGAGGGCCACGCGCCAGGTGCGCGTGTTCGAGGCCAACGTCTCTTCACAAACCGATCCGGCGGTGCAGGCCCAGGCAGCGCTGCG
>DASQJS010000102.1:0-20796 GCA_035630995.1 Steroidobacteraceae bacterium
CAGCGGCAATCAGGAAAAGTTTTTTCAGCATGGAGATTCCCCTCGTCGCGATCAGAACGAGAACTTGATGGTGGCCGCGACGAAGTCGCGGTCATTGATGTCGTTGAAGCGCCCGGCGCCGCCGAACTTGGTCCAAGCCATGTCCAGCTCCCACTTCGCCAGCAGGTTGGCCGCGACACCGAGCGTGAGGCCGTACCGGCCCTCGACGAAGTTGCCGCCCGGGCCGGGCGTGGTGCCGGAGACATCGTGCTGCCAGCTGAAGCGCGGAAGGACGTTCCATGGCCCCATGAGGCCGGGGTATTCCAGGCGGCCCGCGACTCGATAACCATAGGACGTCTCATCGGCGAAACGGTTCTGCGGCTCGACGAGATTCAACGCGAGACAGTCCGCCGCAGACAGCGTCGGGCAGTGCCGGCCGCGCAGCTCGTAGTTGCCGCTGACATTCGTGCCCGGGCCATTGAAGCGCAGGCCGCGATCGTTCGGGCCGCCCGTGAGCTTGTCGGGCATGTCCGGGATCTGCGTCAATCCGGCTTCCGCGACCAGGACCATCTGCGAGGCTTTCAGCACGTTGGAAAAGGTCTTGGTGGCCGTGAACTGCACCTGCCAGGTGTCGTACCGATCCCAGCCCTGCACCTTCTGATTGAGACCGAAGCTGCCCATCTGGCCGCAATGCGTGAGCGTGGAAGCCGCCGGCACCCCTTCCGGGCAGGTGGTGGGCAGCGGCGTGCCACGCAACGTGGCGAGGCCCTGCTCGAAGGGTGTGAGCGCGGCGAACAGCAACTCGACGTCATCGAACTGCAGCGGCACATCCTGGCGATAGGTGACTTCACCCTGCAGGGCGATGCCACCCCATTGCAGCTGAGTATTGAACGACAGGGCAATGAGCTTGATGTCTTCCGGATACTCGGTGAAGTAGCCGGACGTGAGCGCGTACTCGTGCGTGGCGATGTTGCTGGCCTGAGCGGCCACGTCCCCATGTGCGAGCTGTGTGTTCGCGCCGATGGTGGCGTACTGCGTCGCCGTCGCCAGCGAGAGGTTGCCGCCCGCGGCTGCGGAGCGCGCGACCGCCAGGTTGGCGGCCGTGGCAATGGCCGCGGGAGGCGCGAGCCCCGCGCCCAGCGCCTGCGCCGCGGCACCGACGGCATTCAGCGCGCCGAACGCGTTGCCGACGCCCTGCTGGGTGCCAGTCATGCCGGAGATCAGCGGCAGTCGGCTGTGGTAGTTCAGGAAGTACAGGCCGAACTCGGTACCGTTGTTGAAGTCGGGTGCGAAGTACTTGAGGTTGAATCCGTACTGACCATCGTCGGAGGCCTTGATGGTCGGCAGACGGTTCACGGTCTGGAAGTTGGTGATGTACGGGCCGCCGAGCGGGCGGAAATCGACGCCCTGGTCGGAGAACGAACCGAAACCGAGCACCACCTTACTGCCGCCCGTGGGCGCGAAGTCGTTGCTGCTGTAGTACGAGCCGGCGGGTTCCGGCACCGTCGCATTCCAGTCGGTGATGTAGATAGCCTGCGCCGACCAGTTGTCATTGAACTGGAGGCTGAAGTTCACCATTTCCTGCGGCAGGAAACCTTCCTTGAGCTCCGAGCCCGGCACGCGCAGCGCGGACACATCGAAATGGTTGATGACGTTGGCGCCGTTCTGGATGAACGTGCTTTCGCCCCAGCTCACGACCTGCCGGCCGAGGCGCAGTTCGGCGCCCATCGAACCCAGGTCGAATTTGGCATAGACGAAGGCGTCCAGCAGGCGCGTGTAGCTCACCACCAGGTCTTCGGACTTGTCGGAAAGCGGCGTGCGCTGGGTGGTGTTGGCGGCGTCGTCATACAACCCGGAGGCGCGCACGAAGGCGCCAACGCCACGATAGTTGAGCGACAGCTCGGTCAGCACCTTGAGGGCGCGCGAGTACATGTCCGTGTCGTAGTTGAGATTGCCGTCGTCGATGTTCGGCGACCGGCCGCAACCGCCGTCGGCTATGGCGATGAGCCGGCAGTCACGCGATTCGATGCGCCACGCCTGGCCGTAGGTGAACGTGGTGTCCCAGCTACCGGAGAACGTACCGTCGTCGTTCTGAAAATCCCAGGCATAGGCCGCGGGCGACGCAAAGCTGAGCGCCGCGACGATCGGAAGCGAACGCGTCACGTATCGCCGGATCAGATCGTTACTCATTAATTTCCCCTGAGACCGCGGAAATGCTGCGAGTCGCGAGGTCGGGAGCAGCAGTACCGCTTGGCCTTATCGTCTTTAGTGTTCCGCCGCGCTGCTGCTTCCCCTCGCGGACGCGTAGGCGCGGACGTGTTGCGCGCGAGTATAGCAGCGGGTTCCTTAGGGAAAGCTAGCCGGAGCCCCGGCGGGTATACCCCGGGGGAATCCCTAGCACCTAGACCTGCGTGACTTGAAGGATGCTGTGCCTGATCTGTTCGGACAGCACGAGCTGCGCATCGGCGGCGACGCGGACCAGCACTTCGTCGAATTCCAGGTTGCCACCCTCACCGGCCTTCAGGACGCCGCGTTCGCGCAGCAGGTCGATGAAGTTCTCGAACAGGGAGCGATCGAAGAATTCGGGCGAATTGAATCCGTACAGCATGTTTATCCGTTGGGCCGCCAGCTGGCACCGCTGCTCGAGCGCCTTCTGACTGATGACGCCGCTGCCCGCCTTGAGCAGGAGCGCGATCGCGAGGTAGTAACGCTCGATGGTCTGGATGGTTGCCTGCGACAGCATGGAAAGTTGCAGCGCGCCCGGCGAATCCGGCGGCGGCCGCATCCAGACGCTGCGATCTTCGTTAGGGTGCAACACGCCCAGCTCCGCCAGCGCAGCAAGAACCCCGTCGACGACCTTTGCCAGTTCATCCTCGCGCCAGCGCAGGAAAAGCTCGGAGGCGACATACGGATAAATACGCCAGGCCAGGCGCTGTATGTCCTCGGTACGCAACATGGAGTTGCCGATGAACGCACAGGCGACCAGCGATGGCAGCGCGAACAGGTGAAGGACGTTGTTGCGGTAGTAGGCGATGAGCTGCGCGCTCTCGTCGCTCATCTTCACGATGTCGCCGAGCTTGTGCGGCACGCGGGAGATGATCTTGAGCGACTCGCCGTAGAGCACGATTTCGCCGGGATTTGCGTCGGTTACCGTTACCCGGGGTCCGTATGGCCATACCTCCAGGAGCTTCAGATACAACTCGAGCTGGCGAAGCAACGCACTCTCGGGCAACGCGCCGCGCGGCGACGCGAGCAGGCAGGTCGCCAGCAGATTGATGGGCGTGACCGCCGCGGCGGAGTTGATGCCCCTCATGATGTTCAGCGCCAGGTCACCGATGAGGGCATTGATGGCGGGCGAACGCGTGTCGTCGTCGAATTTCTGTTCCCGCCATGCGGGGAGCTGCGCGTCGAGCATGTCGTTCAGCCGGATGGGCTCACCCACGTTTACGTGCACCGTACCGAAGCGCTCGCGGAGCACACGCAGGGAGAACACCAGGTCGAGCCAGCTCTCCTTCTTTTTGGGGGCCCCGGACAACTCGGATAAGTACGTGTTGGCCTCGACGATTCGCTCGTAGCCGAAGTAGACGGGGACGAACACCACCGGGCGCACCGGGTCGCGCAGGAAGCTGCGCACCGTCATCGACAACATGCCGGTTTTCGGGTGCAGCAGCCGCCCGGTGCGCGAACGCCCGCCCTCGATGAAATATTCGATGGAGTGGCCGCGCGCCATGATGGCGGCGAGGTACTTCATGAAGACCACGGTGTACAGCGCGTTGCCGCCGAAGCTGCGACGGATGAAGAACGCGCCGCCCTTGCGCAGGAAGCGGCCCACCACCGGGATGTTCAGGTTGATGCCGGCGGCGATGTGCGGCAGCGCGTAACCCTGGTGATAGATGATGTACGACATCAGCAGGTAGTCCATGTGGCTGCGATGGCAGGGCACGTAGACCACCTCGTTGCCTTCCGACACGTCCTTCAGCGTGCCGGCGTGGCTGATCTTCACGCCGTCGTACACGCGGTTCCATACGCGCCCGAGCAGCTTCTCCGCGAACTGCACGAAAGCGTGCGAGTAGTTAGCGGCGATCTCGAAGGCGTATTTGCGCGCCTGCAGCAGGCCGGGGCGGAAATCGCCGTGTTTGTCGCGCGCCTCGGATGCGACCACGGCGCGCACGGCGCGTGCACGCAGCACCTGCGCCACGATCGTTCGGCGATGGGAAAGATCCGGCCCGATCCGGATGGCGCGCTGCCGGCGCAGGATGCCGCGCAGGATGCGCGTCACGCGCCGCGCCTGGTCGTTCACCCGCGATGCGTCCAGCAGCGAGCGCAGGCTGATCGGCTCGCCCATTTCCACCATGACGTTGCGGCCGTTCACGAGCACCGCAAAGAACTTGCGCACGCGAGTCGTCAGCGCCCAGTTCTCGGCAAACAGCAGGCGCCACCACGACCCCTCCTTTTGTGGCGCGCGCCCCCAGTACACCGCGGTGGGCACGAGCAATATGTCGCGCACGGAATCGGCGCTCAGCGCCTCGACCAGCGCCAGCAGGTACGGCGGCGGCCGCCGCGTTTGCGTGGCGTCCCAGAAGCGGCGACGGCGGGCGACGTCGAAATAGGTACGGCGCTCTTCCACCGGCAGGCTGCTCCCGCGCTTTTCCGGATAAGGCAATCCCGCCTTGCTGGCCACGTTGCACAACACGGCGAGGTCGGCCACCGAATCGCGCTCGAGCACGTAACAGACGGGCACGCTCGGCGCCGTGAGCGCCGGCGGCGCCTCGGCGGGCTGCACGGCGGCCCGGACCCAGAGCTTGAAGAATCGTCGCAGGAACCAGCTCATGCGTTTACGCGTGCCACCCGCCGTATGATGTTAGGCGCCGGAGTGTAGCCGAGAGCCTGAGGCATGACCGAAATCGCAAAATTGCGGGTGATTCTGACCGGTGCATCCGAGGGCATCGGCCGTGCGCTGGCGCTGGCGCTCGCCGCGCAGGGCGCACGGCTGGCGCTCGCCGCACGCGACCGCCAGCGCCTGGAAACACTGGCCCAGGAATGCCGTGCGCTCGGCGGCGAAGCCCGCGCCCTGCCAACCGACGTCACCAACGAGCAGGACTGCGAGTGGCTGGTTATGGAAACCGTGAAGGCCTTCGGTGGTATTGACGTAGTTATACACAACGCCGGCATCACGATGTGGAGCCGGTTCGACGCGCTGCAGGACCTGGCGGTCTTCGAGCGGATCATGGAAGTGAACTACCTGGCGCCCGTGCGCCTCACCGCGCTGTCGTTGCCGCATCTCAAGCAATCGAAAGGGCTGCTGGTGGCGGTTGCGAGCCTCGCGGGGCTCACCGGCGTGCCCGAACGCTCAGGGTACGCCGCCAGCAAGCACGCGATGATCGGCTTCTTCGATTCGCTGCGTATCGAGCTGCGCGGCAGCGGGGTCGACGTGAGCGTGGTCGCGCCGGATTTCGTGGTGACGGAAATCCACAAGCGCGCCATCGGGCCGGATGGTGAACCGCTCGGCGAGTCGCCGATGCAGCAGTCAAAGATCATGACCGCCGAGGACTGTGCGAAGCGCATCGTGCGCGCGATCGGCAAGCGTGAGCGGCTCGTGCTGATGTCGGCGCGCGGCCGTCTCGGCCGCTGGCTCAAACTACTCGCGCCGTCGCTGATCGACCGCATTGCCGAGCGGGCGATCCGCCAGCGCCATTGACCCGTCGGTCAAGCCAGGAACTGGGGCTGCCCCTTTTTCATGAACTGCGCCCCAGCAAGCGCACCCGCACAGGGGCTGAGAGGGGACCCGACTCCGGTGCGAGGGCAGTCTCGCTGAGGCGCAGTACGTCTGGCGGCGTCGTCAGCTACGGCAAACGCAGCGATGCCTGCCCGAACGCGTAGCGCCAGCCGTCTTTCGTCCGCACGTACGTGTCGCTGAACCAGAGCTTGTATTCGAACGTGCTCGCGTCTTTCTTGCGCGTGCCCTTCAGCCACAGCAGCGCGGTGACCGTGGCGGTGTCATTGCCGAACACGCGCACGGTCTGCGTACCGGGCATCTCCACCTGCTTCTCGTATTCGATGTGTTTGTCGCGCGCGGATTCGATGAGCTCGGCGCGTGAATAGACCTTGCCGTTGCCGAGCACCAGCGTGAATTCCGGATGCAGGATCCGGTCCATGGTCTGCCAGTCGTTGCGCTCCACCGCCACCTGGTACTCGGTGTCGAGCGCAGCCACGATGACCGCGGGATCTTCTTTCGCGGCGTCGGCCTGCCCGATGAGCGCGGCGGTCAGCACCAGTGGAGCGAGGAATTTGTAGTTAGTCATCATAGGTTGCTCACTGCGGCGTACGGAGAATCGGGCGGCGACCGGCGCGGCGATTCGAGCATCCGCCGGATTGCCGGCAACTGATCAATCGCGGCGCGCTGGCCAATTTCGAAAATGCGCGGCATGGCGGCGGTATCCCACAGCCCGACGCGGCGATCAATCTCGAGTTCGATGTGCAGCATGCGCTGGCCCGCGGCGCGCGCCGCTTCGACTCGTGCCTGCTGAAGATTGTTGATCATCGCGGTGGTCACCTGGGCAACCATGCGGGCCGGCCGATCGATGCGCCGCGGCATGGCGCCGCGAAAGCCCAGCGTGATGACGGCATCGGCATCACCCGCCGCCGCCACGGGCAGCGGATCGGAGATCACTCCATCACTCAGTCGCCGCCCGTCGATTTCCACGCTCGGGAAGATGAAGGGCAGCGCCATGCTGGCTCGTACGGCTTCCGACACGCGCCCCTGGCTGAGCACCACCGGATTTCCCGTGGCCGTGTCCGTTGCAACCACGCGCAGCGAGATCGGGAGACTCTCGAACTGCGCATCGCCGAATGCACGCTCGACACGCGTCCGGATCATGCCCGCATCGCGCAGTGCGAACCCTGCGTCAAACCCCAATAGCCGCGGCGCCAGCAGCTCGAAGTACGCGCTCCAGCGCTTCTGCTGCGTGAGTTCCGCCGACCACAGTCGCGTCGCGGCCGCGAGTCCCTGCTCACCGGTCATGCCCATTGCGATACAGGCGCCGAACAAGGCGCCCGAACTGCAGCCCACGACCAGGTCCGGTGACCATCCGTCTTTTGTGAGCACGTCGGCTATACCCAGCGCCGCCACGCTGCGGACTCCACCGCTGCCCAGAACCAGGGCCAGGTGCGGCGCATTGGCGGCGCGCGTGTTGGTGATTTGCATGATCAGAACTTCATGTTGGCGTGAATGACGTGCGGAACCGTGCGGGTCGCCAGCGAGTTCGTCGCGTACGCCAGCAGTTCGGTGGTCCAGTCGGTGAACAGGTCGAAGACGCGGAACGCGAGATCGAGGCAGCCCACGCGTTCAGACTCGGTGAGCGTGATGGCTTCGAGAACGCGATGGTCATGACCGTGCATGGCGTGGCCGGTCTCGCGGCTGAAATGAAACTGTCCGAGGTACCGCAGCTCCGGACCGCCCTCTTCCTGGACGCGCGCCGCGATTTTCGCGGTGAGGCCGAACAGCACATTGCCGGTTTCCTCGATGGCCTCGACGATGACGAGCTTCTCCGTGGGTGTCGTGTCGCACACCAGCTGCGCGAGCCGCGCGCCAAGCATGCGGTTCTGCTGGGCGTCATCCTTCATGTACGAACGCAGCGTCTGGGAGACGCTCGCCGTGCGGTCGAAGCCCAGCTTGGTGAAGTCTTCGAGGTACCACGGCCAGTGGTGGTCGTCCTCGTAGGTGTGTTCGTTGATCAGGAGCTGGTGCGGGTCTCGGGAAGCTTCGTCGCGCAACACGAAGCGGTTGAGATCAGAGAACGCCAGGATGAATGGCGCCATGCAGGGGTAGAACGCCAGCCGGTCGCGCGGAGGAATCGACTCGGCGCGCAGGAATTCGAACAACGGCAGTTTCGAATAATGTCGCTTGGCTTGCGCCAGCTCTCTCATCACAGCCTTCATCATTTCTCCAGGACTTGGAACGTCTCATGGAGAACGGACGCAGGCGGGCTTGAGTTCAGGACATGGTCAATTGTCATTTTTTGTCGCCGCCGCGGACACGCGCGCGATGCCGGCGCGGGCTCGCGCGGTATCGGCGTGTGTATCGCCCAGCGCGCCGGCGAACTGCACGGCCGCCGTTGCGAATGCGTCGCGCGCCTCGCGGAACTTGCCCCGGGCTTCGAAGGCCAGCGCGGTCACATACCACGCGCTGCCCGTGAAGCGTGAAAACGAATCCGCCTCCGGCAACGGCGCCAGTTCCCGCGCGCGCGCCGCATCCGCATCCGCGTTGTCGAGATCGTCGAGCTCGAGCATGGCGCGTTCGGCGAGCACGAGCGAACGGGTCGCGCGGCAACAGTTCTGCGATTCATACAACCCGAGGACCCTGGTCAGCGCATCGCGCGCGGCGGCGGTTTCGCCGCGCGCAGCAAGCCACTCGGCCCTCGTCAACTCGTAACGCACACTGATGAGACTGGTCGGCGACAACCGGGCCTGTCGCAGTGTCGCCGCCGCCGCGTCGAGATCGAGCCCCGCCTGTTCGAGGCGTCCGGTCTGCACGTGGACGTCGGCTTCGCCGATGCGAATCGTCACGAGATTGGCCAGGTTGCCTCGCGGCGCCGCGAGCTTGGCCGCCTGACGGAACTGCGCAAGCGCCGCATCGAAATTGCCGAGCTGCGCGAGAATGCGCGCGCGGCGCGACAATCGCTTGTCCGTGTCCTGCGCGGCCGGCGCGAAATCGCGCATGATTTCCCAGCCGCGGTCGATTTCTTCGAGGGCGCGGAGCGGGTTGCCGGAATTCATCCAGATCGTCGCCCAGTCGTCGCGCACGTTGGCGGCGGCCCGGCTATTGCCTCGCCCGGCCGCTTCGAATCGACGCAGCGCTTCGCTGTATCGCTCGTTCGATGCGCCGAATTCTCCAATGATTCCGTAGGCGCCGCCGATCGACGTCAGGATATTCGCCCTGTCGAACACCGATTCGACGCCGGTCAGGTCGTAGCGTCGCTGTGCCTCGAGCGCGAACGCAAGCGCACCGTGGGCGTCGGCTTTCGACGCCGCCACTGAAGCACGATCGAGCAGGCAGCGCGAGGCGATGGCGTCGTCGGCTTCTGCGCGGGCGATCAGATCGTCGAGAACCGCAACCGCGTCCTCGCGCTGACCGAGCTCGTCCCACAACCTCGCACGGCGACAGCGCAGTGTCGCGCCGACGAGCGGCTCATCCGCGGGCAACGTGTTGATGGTGCGGGTGAGGATCACCTCTGCGTTGCGATACAACCCGTTCGCGCTGTACCAGGCCGACAGGAAATCCGTGGCGAAGATGCGGGTGCGCAGATCGTTCGAGCCGGTGTCCTGCGCAATCTGCTCGCTGCGTGCGATCAGCTGTTCGAACGTCAACGTCTGTCCGGGCTGGATATTCTCGATGAGCACCGTTGAGGTGAATTCCTCCGCAGCGCGCGAATCGGCGAGCCGTTCGACGGCCATGACGCTCTGCCGCTCGGCATCTCTCCATTGGAACAAGGCGAAGCCGAGCGAGCCCGCCAGCAGCAACACCACGCCGGCACCGATCGACAACGGCCAGGCATTGCGCCGCATGAACTTGCGCGCGACATAGGCAAATGACCGCGGCCGCGCCGCGATCGGTAGCGCGGCGAGATGCCTTTCTATGTCGGCGGCGAATGCCTCCACCGACGCATAACGATCCTGGGGTTTCTTTTCCAGCGCCTTGGCGACGATTGAATCGAGGTCACCGCGCAGCGCACCGGCTTCGGCGGGACGCGCGGTGCGGCTCATCAGCGGCGACTCGACGTAGCGCACCTCGTGTTCATAGGCGCCGAGCGATCGGCCGTTCGGCGAATACGGGCTGCACCCGGTGAGCAGCTCGAACAGGATCACGCCCAGCGAATACACGTCGGTGGCAACGGTCACCGATTGCCCGGTGAACTGCTCGGGCGCGGCATAAGCGGGCGTGAGCGCCGCCGCACCGACGACGGTCTGCTGCGGGCGAAGGCTGGTGTCCGGCTGCAGCAGCCGCGCGATGCCGAAGTCGAGCAGGCGCACCTCACCGCCCCCGGCAATCAGGATGTTGTTGGGCTTGAGGTCGCGATGGACGATGAGCCGCGCATGCGCGAACGCCACCGCGCGCAGGATGTTGAGAAACAGCACGAGCTTGTCGTGCGGGGTGAACCTGCGGGCGTGGCAGTATTCGTCGGGAGGCACACCGTCCACGTATTCGAGCGCGAGATAGGGCCGGCCGCGCTCGTCGATGCCCGCGTCATAGATGCGCGCGATGTTCGGGTGCTCGAGTGAAGAGAGGATTTCGATTTCGCGCGCAATACGCTGCTCTATGCCGCGGTCGATGAGCCCGAGATGCGGCAGCTTGAGCGCCACGCTGCGCTTGATGGAGCCGTCGACGCGCTCCGCCAGCCACACTGACGACGTACCGCCCTGTCCCAACTCGCGCAACAGCCGATAGGGCCCGACGATGGAGCCTGGCGCGAGCGTGAGCGCCACGGGCGAACCACTGAACTCCGGCAGGCGATTCAGGAAATCGTCGGTCTCCACCGGTTTTGCCAGCAGCTCGACGAGCGATTCGCGCAGATCGTCATGTTCTGCCGGCAGGCTCGCAAGCCAGGCCGCCCGCTCTGCGGGCGCGAGGTCGAGCGCTGCGTCGAGCAGCGGGCTCAGTCGTTTCCAGGCGGTGGCGGTGATTGGCATCGTTCAAGACCAACGGACGGACTGACGCGTCCAATCCGGACATTCAACGCATCATGGCCGCCAACAATAACCGAGCCTTCTCCCAGTCACGCCGCACGGTGCGATCGGTAACGCCCAGTACAGTGGCGATTTCCTGTTCGGTCATGCCGGCGAAATAACGCATCTCCACCACCTGCACCAGCCGCGGGTCTTCGGCCTGCAGGGCTTCGATGGCGTCGTTGATCTGGATGACCTCGTCTTCCCCGGCGCGCAGGTCTTCGGCGAACTGGGCGTCGAGCGGCACATGCACCGCGTCACCGCCACGGCGTTCGGCCTGACGCTGGCGGGCGAAATCGACGATGACCGAACGCATGACGCGCGCTGCGTAGGCGAAGAAGTGGCCCCGCTCGGCACCGGCGAGCTTGCCGGCACGCTGGAAGCGCAGAAAGCTTTCGTGCAGCAGTACGGTGGTGTTCAGCAGCGTGTTTCTGCCGCCATCGCGCAGCTGTTTGCGCGCCTGGCCGCGCAGGTCTTCGTACGCCACTGCGAACAGCCGCTCACGTGCGGCCTCGTCGCCCGCGTGAGCGCGCTGGATCAGGAGTGACAACTCATCCATGTGATGACGGTGCCGGGCCGGGAAACCGGGAAAACTCGGCCGGCGCCCGTAGTACGTGAGTTTTCCCGGTTTCCCGGCCCGGCACCATATTTACGACACGTCCTGAGGAAGGTCGAGCGAGATCAGGAAATATTCGAACAGATACTTGAGGAATCGCACTTCGTCCTGCAGCCGGTGGTCGCTGTTGAGGATGTGCAATGCGCAGCCGTGGCGGCGCGCGAATTCCATGCTCTGCTCCACGGGCACCACGTCGTCTTTCCAGCCGTGCACGATGGTGGTGGGGCAATCGAGGAGCTTTTCGCGCAGCGGCGGCAGGCCCGGCATCGTCAGGGCCGGCGCCATCAGGAACACGCCGCGCGCGTGCAGCAGCGAGGCCGCCGCCACCGACACATATCCGCCGAGACTGGAGCCGCACAGCACGAGGTCGCCCTTGAGCTCCTTGCAGAACTCGACCAGCTTGTTGACGCGCTCACGCGGATCGTCGATGCCGCGGTAGTCCACCGACTCCACTTCGTAACCTTCGCTGCGCGCATTGCCGGCGAGAGCGGTGATCTTCACACCCCAGGGCCCGGCGTCCTTGCCATGAGAGAAAACGACGTAGCGATCGGTCATGGGGATCCTCAGATTTTCCAGAGCAGTGCATCGAGACTCTTGCGGGCAGCCGGCTTGCGGGCCGCGAGCGCGCGATTGCCGCGGGTCTTCACACCTTCGCCTGCGAGCAGGCGCAATTGTTTGCGCGCGTTGACGGAGCCCGCGGGAAAGGCAATGCGGCCTCCCGCGCCGGTCACACGATGCCACGGCAAACGCTTTTCATCGCCGGACTCACGCAGTACCTGGCCCACCAGCCGTGCTCGCCCGGGCAATCCGGCGCGAAGCGCGATCTCGCCATAACTGGCGAAGGTGCCGCGCTTCACGGCGCACACTGCCCGGCGGATTGCGGCGGCGCGTGCTTCTGGCGTATTTGCTGGAGTGCCATTCGTCATGAATTCAACTAGAGTCCAAGCCCCGCGGCGACAAGATTCGATCACGCGATGGTCCGAGTAGCAACCGACACACAACCCGCCCGTCCGCAGATGGACTGGTTGACCATGAACACCACCACCACCGCAGGCCCCACGCTTCGAGCCTGGGCACGCGCGCGGAGTTCCGCATTCGGCCGGTGGTTGTTTGCGCGCACGGTGTGCAAGCGTGCGCCCTACTTCGGCACCATCCGCCCGAAATTCCTCGACCTCGAACCGAAACTCTGTCGCGTCACGATGAAGAAACGCCGTGCCGTCGAAAATCACATCGGCACCGTGCATGCGCTGGCCATGGGAAATCTCTGCGAGCTCGCCGCCGGCCTGTGCACCGAAGTCACCATTCCCGTCGGTATGCGCTGGATCCCGCGCGGCATGACCATCGAATACCTGGCGAAGGCGGAAACGGACGTCGTCGCCACCGCGCGTCTCGACAAGACCGAGTGGGCCGGTCCCGAGAACATCGGCGTGCCGGTAACTGTCACCGACACCAACGGCAAGGAAGTCGTGCGCGCGGTCATCAGCATGTACGTCTCCCCGAAGCGCGAGTCCCAGGGCTGACAACACCACGCACCTGGACCCTGGTCGGCGCCGATGGCGCGGCGTTCGCCAGCCCGGTTCCGGGAACCTTCGGTGGGCATCGCAAGACGAAAATCTATGGCCGCCTCGACTGTCGCGCCGCACTGCGGGCCATCGCGCGCGGCGGATACGTGAAGGAACGTGTGTTCTTTGTGGATGAGGCAGCAGCCGTGTCCGCCGGCTTCAGACCCTGCGCGGTGTGCATGCCGGAAAGTTACGCGCGCTGGAAGGTCAGTCGCTGACGCGTAACCTCAGGCGGCGTCATGAAAGATGACACCTAACGTGTGTCGCTCACCGGAGCGCAGCTCACTGACGCCGTGCCGCATGCTCACGCGGGAGTCACCGCGCGCACCCTGCACCGGGCGGTGGTGAACGGCGAAAACAACCGCGTCGCCGCGCCGCAGGTCACAAACCTCGACGCGTGTCTGTCGGCGTGGCCGCTGTTCGGTCAGTACAAACTCGCCGCCTGAAAAGTCCTGCCCGGGCTCCGACAGCAACACCGCGAGCTGCAGCGGGAAAACGTGTTCGCCGTACAGGTCCTGATGCAGGCAGTTGTAGTCGCCGGGGCCGTAACGCAACAGCAGTGGCGTCGGTCTTTGCTGTCCCGCTGCGTGGCATCGCGCCAGGAAATCCGCGTGCCTTGCGGGAAATCGCGTTTCCCGGCCCAGGCGCTCGTTCCAGCGATCGCCGATTGGTGCAATCCACGGATAAAAGGCTTCACGCAGCTCGCTGACGAGACGTGGCAGTGGATATGCAAAGTAGCGATATTCCCCGCGGCCGAAGCCATGACGCTTCATGACGATCCGGCTGCGGAAGACATCATCCTTCGCATACAACGTGGCCAGCGCGCGACACTCGGTCTCGCTCAGAAGTCGCTCGATGCGGGCGCTGCCACGCGCATCCAGCGATGCATGCAGCGCCGACCAATCGAGCGCATTCACGCGATCCGCCAACCCATCCGTAGTCGTTTTGACGGTCAACACGAGGCCATTTCCGATTTCGAAGCTGTTCAGATCAGTTTGGTCCGCAACCGCACAAATGGCATTCCGAAACTTGCTGAACTTCGCGGCGCGAAAGGCGCAGACTCGGCCATGATGTCCGGCCCCTCTCCTGCGCAACGCGCGTTGCTCGCGCGCTTCGCAAAATCTTCCCTGCCACGCGCGCTCTGGCAACTCGCGAACACTCTGCCGACTTTCCTGGCTCTCTGGGTTGCCATGGCCTGGACCCGCGAGGCCGGCTGGAGCTACTGGTGGACCCTGCTGCTGGCTCTGCCGACAGCCGCGCTGTACGTGCGGCTGTTCATCCTGCAACACGACTGCAGCCATGGTTCGTTTTTCGCGAGCTCACGCGCGAACCGATGGGTGGGAGCCAGCCTCGGCCTGCTCACACTTTTCCCATTCGCTTATTGGAAGAAGACGCACGGGGTACATCACGCCACCTCCGGCAATCTCGACCAGCGCGTGCTCGGCGACATTCGCACGCTGACGGTGGACGAATACCGCGCGCAGTCATCCTGGATGCGCTTCTGCTACCGCTTCTACCGAAGCATGCCGGTGATGCTCGGCATCGGCCCCATGTACCAGTTCGTGGCGAAGCACCGGCTGCCGCTGGGCATGCCATGGAGCTGGAAAAAGGAATGGCGCAGCATTGCGCTCAACAATTTCTCGTTGCTGGCGGCGGGCCTCATCTTCGGCGCGCTGCTCGACTGGCGCACGCTGCTGCTCGTCCACCTGCCCGTGGTGGGAATTGCCGGCGCGTTCGGCGTGTGGCTGTTCTACGTGCAGCACACTTTCGAACCCAGCTATTGGGTCCGGCGCAACCACTGGGATCCGCTGGCGGCCGCTGTCGAAGGCAGCTCGTTCTACGATCTGCCAGCCGTGCTGCGCTGGATTACCGCCAACATCGGTTATCACCACATCCATCACCTGGCGCCCCGTATCCCTAACTACCATCTGCGCGCCGCACACATGGCGGTGCCGGAATTGCGGGCGACGGTGCGCATGGGGCTGCGCGAGAGCCTGGCGTGTGCTGGCATGAAGCTTTGGGACGAACGACTAGGCCGAATGGTCGGATTTCCCCGCCCGGCCGCCCGCCGCACCTGAAATGCGCCGGAATCGAGAATAGGCGGGCAGGAAACTCAGGACCTGCCATTCTGCTGACCCGCGCATCCGGCGCCCTGGAGTACACGCCTGATGACCGCCACCACGACCCCTCCCCGCAACAGCACGCACATCCTCATCGTCGACGACAGCCGTGAGGCGGGAAAATCCCTCGCGCAGATGCTGACCGACAACGGCTGCGACGAAATCCGCACCGTGCGCAGCGCCGCGCGTGCGCTGGCGGTCGCCGCTACCTTTCAGCCAGCCATCGCTTTCCTGGGAATCCCGACCCCCGACGGCCTGGAAGGAAACCTTGCCGCGCTGCTGCAGAAGAATTCCCGCGAGAAGAGTATTCGTCTGATCGGCCTCACTGATCGTCCGGAGCCGCCGGGCCGTGAAGAGGCGCGCGCTTCGGGTGTCGAGCGATTCATCAGCAAGCCGGTGACGCAGGTGGATCTCGAAAAGGCCTTGAGGAAATCGTAGGCCATGTGACTGGCCAGCGGCCTCGCGACTTACGCTTCGAGGTAGGGCGCGAGCGGCGTATCCGCGACGGAGATGGCCGGCGCCTCCGCCCCGGTGGATTCGGTGACTGACCCCAGAGGCGGGACAACCGGCGCCAGCGGGACCAGCCCGCGCAGAATGCTCGATTCGATCTCGAGGTCGACGCTGGGCGAATAATTCGCGAAGCGGTTCACGCTGATCACCTTCGCGCGCGATCCGCTCGGCTGATGCGTGACGATGAACGCGTGGTATTCGCCCGGCTTCGTGGCTGCGAAACCGAAGGCGAGATTGATCTTGCCGGCGCGCATGCTGTCTTCCGTGTTGATGCGTTCGTCGCACACCACGAAGTAACTCTGCTCGCCGCTGCGGCCCGCGAACGCCCCCTCGGCATACAGGGAATCGAGAAAGGCCTCGACCTGGGCGCGTGCCATGGTCCAGGTGGCCTGCGCATTGCGTTCGAACAGCATCCATCGCGTGCCGCGCTCGACGGAAGCCAGCACGAACAAGGCCAGCCGGCGCGCGGAGAGATATCGCCAGTCGCTCACCGCGGCCGAGCCGCTCGCGAGGGTGCGCGGACTGGTCGCGAACTTTGGCGCGATGCGCACCGCCTGCAGAAGGTTGATGCCGGCATTCGCGAGGCGAACGCGATCGGCGTTGTTCACGTTCCACGCCGGACGCATGCCGTGACGCAGGATGGGCGCATCACCATCGGCCGCTGACCACACCGGGGTGCTCTCATCGCAGCGCGCGATGATGCCCGCCGCCACGCCGCAGGGCGCGAACAGCTCGAATCGGCCGCGCAGGCGGTCGAAAGCCACGACCCGTGGAAAAAACATGGTCGCGTCTTCGCTGCGGAACGGCCAGTGACGCATGCCGTCGAGCGCGGCGGCGCTGGATGCCCACGACGACGGCGGATCCACGATCAGCATTGCGCGCCGATCGCGGCAGAACCGCCCGGCCACCAGCAGTGTGGACAGGCCCACGTCGGTGTCGCGCGTGAGCGGCGGGATGCACAGCAGGTTTATCTCCGGCGCCGAGTGCAACGCGAAGATGCCGGTGCCCGCCTGGGCGGAACCGATGATGTCGTAGTCGGTAATCGGGCCGCCGTCGTCGCCGTCGGGATTGGATGGCGTATAGCCGATGGACGCGCCCGAGGCCGCCGCCGGAGTTCGACTCGGCCGCGCGCCGGGAACGCCGCCCTGCACCCGGATCAGGCGTGACTCGAGCAGTGCATCGGCCACGAAACGGTCCGCGCCCGGGGTGACCGTCAGCCGCCGGTAGATTTCCTGGTCTTCGATCTGCTCGGAGCCGGCGGTGCGCACTCGCTGCACGACGAGGTTGAAGCGGTCGGTCTCCTTCACATCGATGCCGTCGTAGTCGACGGACGCACGCAGGAATTCACGTGATCCGGCGCCGACTCCGCGAAGGATGAGTTTGCCGGACGAACACGGCAGCGACAGCGTCGGCGGGCGCGCTCCATTGACCACGCGGACGATGACGGCGCAGCGGCCGCCGTTCTCGAAGAACTGATCGACCGCGTAACTCAGCGTGGAGGGTTGCCAGAGGCCACCGAAGACGCGCGAGTAGTCGGAGAAACTGCGGACCGGGACAGGTTCATTGACCGGCCCCTTCAGGGTGCGGCCGACGAAGGCCGCGATGCTGGTCGCGGCTCGCGCAATGACACGTATAGAGCCGTGTTGTTCGGCGGTTTGGACTTGTGAGTCAAACGGCTCGGCCAATCAACTCCCCAAAACATTACTACCCGACATCTCGGGCCTCTCAACGTGCGCGGAATGTAGCAGCGTCTCAGTAGCGCCGCCACAGCGGAACGTTGCGTCGTTTGAAAAATGTGACGAGCACGAGTCCCGCGATGAATCCGCCGATGTGCGCGCTGAAGGCAATGCCACCCTGGGATTCGCCGGTGGACTGAATCGCCGAGAGGCCTCCCAGCACGAGTTGCATGACGAACCACGCCGCCAGCACCCAGATAGCCGGGAATCGTCCGAATCCAACGATGATGAAGCCAAGCGGCAACCCTAACAACACGCGGGCGCGGGGAAACAGCAGCAGGTAACCGCCGAGCACACCGGAGATGGCGCCGCTGGCGCCCATCATGGGCATCTCCGAAGCGGGATTGAGCAGCACGAAGGTGTAAACGGCGCCGACACCGCACAGGACATAAAAGAGGAAGTAGCGTACGTGGCCCATGGCGTCTTCGAGGTTGTTCCCGAAAATCCACAGGTAAAGCATGTTGCCGGCGAGGTGCCAGAAGCCGCCGTGCATGAACATGGACGTGAGGATCGTGGCCCAGGGCGGAATCACGGCGACATCCGCGGGCAGGTATTTTTCGCCGGTCAGTACCGCTGGGACTGCGCCGAAGGCATACGCTGCCTCCCGCGTGCCGGCATCCGACAGCAGCAGGTGCTGGAAAAGGTACGCCAGCACGCAGGCAACCATGATCCCGACGGTGACGTACGGCGTCGTACTCGTCGGGTTGTCGTCATGCAGCGGAATGACCACGAATCAGCGTGACCGTGCCAGCACGATGCCGGCAGCCGTCAATTATTGACGGGCTTCGTGGTCGGCGCGGCGGGTGCGGCAGCGGCGGCGGCGGATTCCACCGAGGACTCGCGATCCGACACGAGCTCCTGGAAGGTTGCCTCGTCCACCGGCAGGTCGGAGATGCCGTCCCAGGTTGCGCCCGGCGCGACCTTGTTCTGCACGATGGTCGCGGACGCAACGATGTGTTCGAGTTGGTCCGGACCGCCTGACACGGACACGGGAATGCCACGCGGCTCATGCGTGAGGCGCGACACCGCCTCCCAGTCGATTTTTTCCTTCCGGGCTTTGAGCTCGTTCTGGATGCGCTCGGCCATCGCCTTGTTGAGCAGCTTGGCCTGGGCCTTTTTCCAGTCACGCGGGTCGTCTTCGAGCACGTCGAACGCCTGGATGTGCAATGCGCCTTCGTGCCAGCCAAACAGGAATGGCTGGTTGACGACGCGCACCTGCGTACCGATGGGCGCCAACTCGAACAACTGCGCGATGTCTTCCGGATACAGGCGGATGCAGCCGTGGCTGGATCGCAAGCCCACACCCGCGGGCTTGTTGGTGCCGTGGATCATGTAAGTGGGCCACCCGAGATAGAACGCGAAGCGCCCCAGCGGATTGTCCGGCCCGGCCTTCACCACGCGCTCGAGTTCCTCGCCGCGCTCTTCGCGGTGCTCTTTGATGATGGACGCGGTCGGCCGCCAGACGGGATCCTTCGTGCGCCGAACGACGGTCGTAGTGCCCTCGGGAGTTTTCCAGCCCACCTTGCCGATACCGATGGGATAGGTGTGCACCACCGGCGTCTCGCCCTTCTTCACCTTCGGGTAATAGAAGAGCCGCATCGCGGCGGCGTTGATGACGATGCCCTCGCGCGGCGCGTTGGGCAGGATGAACTGCGACGGGATGACGATTTCGCGATTTTCTCCCGGCAGCCAGGGATCGACGCCAGGATTGGCGCGCACGATCTCTTCGTAGCCGATGTTGAACCGCCGCGCGATGTCAGTGAGCGTGTCTTCCTTGGTGGCGCGCGTTTTTTGCACCACTCCGACGATGTCGACGGTCGGGTCGATCTCGAAACGATGCGTGGGCACGGGCTCGGGAAGCGACGGCAGCGCCTTCGCCGCCTTCTCGGCATCACGTTTGGCGCCCCACTTCGGACCATCACCGAACAGCGAGCAGCCGGAGACCAGCGCCACACCAAGCGCCGTGACGATGAGAGCCCGCAGCGCGGATTGAGTTTTCATGTTCAAAGTATGACACCGCATAAATGATTCAGGCTGTCGGCATTCTGCTACAGCAGCGAGGCCTGGTTCGGAAGCTCGTCGCGGTCACCCGGGCGGACCGGAAATTCCCGCTCTAACAATCGGCCCACCTCTTCGACACCGGCAACCGAGCCTTCCCTGAAACGGCCTGCACGAAAGTGGTCCTCGATGAGCTTGCACGCGGATTCCCACTCGATAGGGGAAATCCTGGTGGCCGCCCCGCGGTCGGCCACGATCTCGACGTCTCGATCGGCCGCCAATACATAGATGAGTACGCCGTTGCGAAGTTCTGTGTCCCAGACACCAAGCGCCGAGAAAACCTGCAGGGCGCGCGCCCTCGGCGTGACTGCGCCCCAGAGCTCGCGCAGGTCGAGTGCGGTTTCGATCACGAAGCGGATTTCGCCGGAACTGCGCGTTTCCGCCGCCCGGATGGCGGATTCGATGCTGGCATCGACCACGTCGGTGAAACGGCGACGCGTGCCCGCGCGCGTGGCAAACAGGTGGCGAAGCGTTCGCGCGATGGCCATGTACTAACTACCAGCGGCCGGACGCACCGCCGCCTCCGCCGCGACCGCCCATGCCGCCGCCGAATCCGCCCCCACCGCCACCTCCCATCCCTCCGCCCCACCCGCCGAAGCCGCCCCCGCGGCCGATATCGCGAAACACGCGGCCAGTGCGATGGCCGCCGAATCCGCCGCGACCACCCATCATCAGCGACAGTAAGAAGAGTCCGACGCCCACGCCGGCAGACAGAGGAATGCGCGACGTGAGCCACCAGGTGAGCGCGCCTCCGCCGAGACCGGCGATCAGTGCGAGCGGCGCGCGTCCGATGAAGTTGCGCAGGAAGCTCAAGGCCGCAAAGCCCGCGAACAACAGGAACGGCAATGGCGCCCCATCGCTGCCGCCCGGTTTCCACGCCTGATCCGGCTCTGGCAGCGGTTCACCATCGACGACTTTCAGAATCTGATCGAGCCCGGCGTTGATGCCGCCGAAGAAATCGCCCTGCTTGAACAACGGCACGATGGTGTCGTTGATGATGCGGCTCGAAATCGCATCCGTCAGGGACCCTTCGAGTCCGTACTGAACTTCGATGCGCAGCGCGCGATCGTCCTTCGCGACGATGAGGATGGCACCGTCATCGACATTCTTGCGCCCGACTTTCCATGCCTCCGCAAGCCTGACCCCGAACTGTGCGATGTCCTCGGGCTGGGTGGTCGGGAGGATCAGCAACGCCACCTGCGAGCCCTTGCGCGCCTGGAACGCGGTGAGCTTTTCATCGAGCGCCGACTGCTGCGCGGCCGTAAGCGTGCCGGTAAGGTCGACTACCAGCGCCTCGAACTTCGGTACCGGAATCTGCGCGCGCACCGCCGGCGCTTGGCCCGCGAGCAGCAACGCCAGCGTAAGCAGCGCGGCTCTCACGTGTTCAGTTTGCTGGCGGAGGTGTGGCGGGAGCCGGCGCGGCTTCCACCGGAGTTGCCGACTGTGAAGGCGTCGATGTGTCGAAGGTCACGGTGGGCGCCGTGGAAATCGCG
>DASQJS010000103.1:0-4985 GCA_035630995.1 Steroidobacteraceae bacterium
GGACGCCGAAGACCGACTTCGCTCCCAGCGCGCGAGCGGCGAGCGCAAGCGGCGCGTAACGCGCGAAGACGTGGATGCGGCGGCCGCCGCGATAATTCTGGAACGCTGGTTCGAAAAACAAGAGACATGACGCAACAGACCCGCCCGAACGGCACGCTACGCCACCTGCTCACCCTCGAAGGGATGTCCCGTCCCGCCATCGAAGCCCTGCTCACGCGGGCGCAGAAGTTCGTGAAACCCGTGGGCCAGCCGCCCGTGCACTCGCAGAGCCTGGCCGGTGTCACCGTGGCCAACATGTTCACCGAGCCGTCGACACGCACGCGTGTGTCGTTCGAGCTCGCGGCCAAGCGGCTCGGCGCCGACGTCGTCAATCTCGAGATGCAGCTCTCTTCCCGCGTGAAGGGCGAAAGCATGCTCGACACCATTTTCACGCTGGAAGCCTGCCACGTGGACGTGTTCGTCATCCGCGATGCCGAATCGGGTGTACCGGGAATGGTCGCTTCGAACGTGCAGCCGCACGCAAGCGTGTTGTCGGCTGGCGAAGCGCACGTGGCGCATCCCACCCAGGGGCTTCTGGACGCGCTCACCATCCTTCAGGCGAAGAAGAAATTCGATGGGCTCACGGTGGCCATCGTCGGGGACGTGAAGCACTCGCGCGTGGCGCGTTCCGCCTGGCATGTGCTCGCTACGCTCGGGGTCGCCGAAATCCGCATCGTCTCGCCGCGTGGCCTCGCGCCCGATGCCAGCGAGTTCGCGGGCTGCGAACGTCATACGTCGATCGACACCGGCATCGCCGGCGCCGACGTCATCATGATGTTGCGCATCCAGAAAGAACGCATGGCGACGGCCGCGATTCCCGACGCCGATCGTTACTTCGCCAAGTTCGGCCTGTCTTCCGAGCGCCTGGCAAAAGCCAAGCCCGATGCCATCGTCATGCATCCGCAGCCGATGAACCGCGGCATCGAGATTGCCTCCGACGTCGCCGACGGCCCGCAGTCGGTGATCCGCGACCAGGTGCGCAACGGCGTGGCCGTGCGCATGGCTGTGCTCGAGGCCGTCATCGAGGGCAGAAAATCGTGAGCGCCCTACCCCAGGAAGAGCCTGCCCGCAGCAAGGGCGTTCACCCCGCGCACCGCGGCAGCATCTTTCTCGAAGACGGCGCGGTGATTGCGCAGGAAACCTGGCCGGGCGAGCAGTTCGTGTTGCGAATTTCCGCACCGAAATGCGCCGCGCGCGCCGAGCCCGGCAGTTTCGTGCATCTCACCTGCGATCCGGACGTGCCCATGCGCCGCCCGCTGTCGATCCAGCGCGTGAATGCCACCGAAGGCTGGATCGAGATTCTCTACAAGATCGTCGGGCCCGGTCTGCGCGCCCTGAGCCGCCGGCACAAGGGCGACGTCATCAGCGTACTGGGTCCGATCGGCCAGCCGTTCAGGCCCGACCCCAAACGACCTCGCGCCCTGTTGGTGGGTGGTGGCGTGGGCATTCCGCCGATGGTGTTCCTGGCTGAGTGGATGAGCTCGCAGGGTGCGCCGTGGAAGCCACTGGTGCTCATGGGTTCGGAGATCCCATTTCCGTTCAAGGCGCGGCCATCGACCATTCTCGTGCCCGGCATCCCTGCCGGCAGCATCGCCGCGATGCCACTGCTCGATGGGTGGGGCGTGCCGAGCCGACTCGCCAGCAAGGCGGGATTCGCCGGTTGCTACGACGGCTTCGTCACGCAGCTCGCGGATGAGTGGTTAGGCTCGCTCGACCAGGCCGTGAAGACCGAAGTCGAAGTGTTCTCCTGCGGCCCCACTCCCATGCTCGAAGCGATGGCGAAGGTCGCGCAGAAACACGGCGTCGCCTGCCAGGTGTCGCTCGAAGAATTCATGGCCTGCGCCGTCGGCGGTTGCGCGGGTTGCACCGTGAAGGTGATGACGCCCGATGGCCCGGCGATGAAGCGCGTGTGCGTCGACGGACCGGTGTTCGACGCGAAGGCCGTATTCGCCTGAAACTGGTCTGCGGATGATCGCACCGCACTAACAACGGCACTGGCGTCCCGGCGGCCATCCATGTTATTTATACGATTAATGGCCTGAGGGGCCTGAAGGACCGAACCAGGAGGCAACATGGAAGTGCTGACAGGCCGCACGCGCGCGGCAACAACAATTACCGCCCTGCTCATACTCTTCTCTGTCTACGCGCCCGCCGCGTCGGCTCAGACCTTCGCCAAGGGGGCGGACGTCAGCTGGATCACGCAGATGGAAGCCAGCGGCTATCGCTGGCAGAACGACAACGGCCAGCAGCAGGACCTGCTGCAGATCCTCAAGGATCACGGCATGAACACGATTCGCCTGCGCGTATGGGTGAATCCTTCTGGTGGCTGGAACGGCGTGAACGACGTCGTCGCGAAGGCAGTCCGCGCTAAAAACGCCGGCTTCCGCATCATGATCGACTTCCACTACAGCGACTCCTGGGCGGACCCCGGCCAACAGACCAAGCCCGCCGCATGGCGCACGCACACCTTCGAGCAGCTCATGGCCGACGTGTACCAGCACACGTTCAACACCATGAACACGCTCGCCACCAACGGCATCTTTCCGGAATGGGTGCAGGTCGGAAACGAGACCAACAACGGCATGTTGTGGGAAGACGGCCGCGCCTCGGCAAACATGCGCAATTACGCGTGGCTGGTGAACAGCGGCTACGACGCAGTCAAGGCCGTGAGCCCCAACTCGAAGGTCATCGTGCACGTCTCGAACGCCTACGATAACGCGCTGTTCCGCTGGAACTTCGACGGGCTGCGCGCGAACGGCGCGCGTTGGGACATCATCGGCATGTCGCTGTACCCGGAGCCCGGCAACTGGCAGACACTCAATAGCCAGGCACTCGCCAACATGAACGACATGCGTTCGCGCTACGGCAAGGGCGTGATGATCGTCGAGGTGGGCATGTCGTGGGATCAGGCCACGGCCAGCAAGGCTTTCCTTCAGGACATCATCGCCAGGACACGCAACGCGGGTGGACTCGGCGTGTTGTATTGGGAGCCCCAAACTTACAACTGGCAGGGCTACAGCAAAGGCGCCTGGAACACGAATGGCCGGCCCACCATCGCGCTCGATGCATTCATCGAAGGCAGCACGCCGCCGCCGGGCGGCAGCGTCACGCTGCAGGAAAACCTCACGGGTTTCTGCGGCGTCGACGGCACGCTCGACAGCAACCATGCGGGCTTTACGGGCACCGGCTTTGCGAACACCAGCAATGCGCTGAATACCACGGTGCGCTGGCGGGTGAATGCGGCCGCTGCGGCCAACTACACGTTCCAGTGGCGCTTCGCGAATGGCAGCACCGGCAATCGCCCTGGCAACCTGCGCATCAACGGCACCACAGGAGCGAACGTCACGCTGCAGGCCACAGGCGCGTGGACCACGTGGACCAACTCCGGCTCGTTCACTGCCGCGCTGCGCGCCGGCGCGAATGACATCGCGCTGGTCGCGAGCACCAGCGGTGGGCTGGCTAACATCGACTCTATGACGGTGACGGGAACGGGAGTCAGCGTCAGCGCCTGCAATTAGGTCGATGACCCGCACCCCGCGCGAAGGACGCCGACGTGCTCGCGATACTTGCGTATTCACATACGCGGTTTCCTTTATCGAACCGCGCGTGCGACACGGGTAGCCTGCGGCCATGGCAAAAGCACGACTCACACTGTCCATCGCCCTGATCGGAATTCTGAATGCGGCGTTCGCGGAGACGCCGAATCCGCGCCTGGCTGGCAATCAGGAATTCGTCGATGCCGCTCAACTCGAACCGGATCTCAAGCGGGGCGCCGGTTTCTATCAGACGTGCGCGGCGTGTCACGGCGTGGACGGCAGCGGCACTCCGGACGGTGAAGTTCCGGCGATCGCCGGCCAGCATGGAAGTGTGTTGCTCAAGCAATTGACCGACTTCCGCCATGAACAACGCCGCGACGAGCGAATGCAGCACTTCAGCGACCGCGAGCACCTGCCCGGCGCGCAGGAGCTGACGGACGTGGCGGCATACGTGGCCAGCCTGCCGCGTTTCCCGCCGAGCGCCAAGAGTATCGGCGACGGCACTTCACTTGGTGAGGGCGCAAGTGTCTATTTTCGCGAGTGCGAACGCTGCCACGGGCCTCTCGGACAGGGAAACCTGCTGCTGCGGAGGCCGAGACTTGCCGGCCAGCACTATGACTATCTATTGCGCCAACTGGCGGAGACGGCGGCCGGGCGCCGGCCTGGAATGGACAGCGCGCACGTCACTCGACTGAAGAATCTGTCGCCGGCGCAATTGCGCGGTGTCGCCGACTATCTCTCGCGCGTGAGCCCCGACCTCAGCCCGACGTCGCGCAGGTAGCCACCAGCAAAAAAAAGGGCGGGCCACTTGCGTGGCTCGCCCCGCTCACCCCTTCACGCAGAGAACCTGCTTCAGGGTGTACGCGATCTCGACGAGATCGCGCTGTGCTTCCATCACCGCGTCGATGTCCTTGTACGCGGCCGGCGTTTCGTCGATGACGTCCTTGTCCTTGCGGCACTCGACGCCCGCCGTCGCAGCCTCGTGGTCCGCGATGGTGAAGCGTGCGCGCGCCGCGGTACGCGACATCACGCGACCCGCGCCGTGGCTGCAGCTCTCGAAGCTCTCCTTGTTCCCCAGGCCGCGCACGATGTACGAACGCGCACCCATGGAACCCGGGATGATTCCGAGCTCGCCTTGCTTCGCACTCACCGCGCCCTTGCGGGTCACGATGAGCTCTTCGCCGAAATGCCGCTCACGCGTGCAGTAGTTGTGATGGCAGTTCACCGCCACCTCACCCATTGCGAACGGGCGCAGCTCCTCGCGCATCACGCGCAGAACCGCGTCCATCATCGCGCGCCGGTTTTCGGCGGCGTAGTCCTGCGCCCAGGTCATCGCCTCGACGTAGTCGTCGAAGTGTTCGGTCCCTTCGACGAGATACGCGAGATCCCGATCGGGCAGGTTGATGAAGT
>DASQJS010000104.1:0-9360 GCA_035630995.1 Steroidobacteraceae bacterium
GCGCCGGCGACTTCGAGGATGGCTGCGCGCAGCGTGTCGGGCGAGGAATTGATCAGCTCCCGATCATTCACGCGGTAACTGCCACTCTGGGTCACGGTGACGACGATCGGATCCATTTTCTGCTTGGCCGTCGGCGCAAGACTTGCCTGCGGCAGCTCGATCTTGAGCCGGCCTTCCTGCATGAAGGTGGACGACAACATGAAGAAGATGACCAGCAGCAGCGAGACGTCGATCAACGGGATCAGGTTGATCTCAGGATCTTCCCTGCCCTTGCGGGACTGCATCTTCATGCACTGCGAGCGACGCCACCGTCGCTGTCTCCGCGCTGCAGTTCGGGGCCCAGGGAGTCGGCGAAATTCACCGCGATCTTTTCCATCTCGACGACGATGCGCTCGACCTTCCCGCGCAGGTAACGGTGCGCAACGTAGGCCGGAATCGCCACCGTGAGACCGGCCGCGGTGCAGACCAGGGCCTCCGAGATACCACCCGCCAGCATGCGCGGATCACCCATGCCACCGAGCATCACCGCATTGAACGCGCGAATGATGCCCGTCACCGTACCGAGCAGTCCTAACAACGGCGAAATGCTGGCGATGGTACCCACGGAGTTCACGAAGCGTTCCAGCTCGTGAACCACCTGGCGGCCCACGTCTTCGACGCGTTCCATCATGATCTCGCGACCACGATGGCGGTTGGCCAGCGCCGCCGCAAAAACGCGCCCCAGCGCCGAGTTCTTTTCGAGTGCCTCGATGACCTTGGGGTTGACCTGATTCCGCTCGGCGAGCTCGGACACCTTCTTGATGAGCTCCTGGGGCAGCACGCGCTTGCGCTGCAAGGTCCAGAGCCTTTCGAGAACGATACCGACGAGCGCGATCGAACAGATGATGATCGGCCACATGAAAGGGCCGCCGGCCCGTACGAGTTCCCACATGGCGGGGATCATACCGGAGGGCGCGGCCGAAAGGGTCACGGCGAGCGCCGCCACGCGAAGGGGTAACGAGACACGCGCGCGACGGCGACCACGCGCACGCCCGACGTCCCTAAACCGAGCTCGACACCGCCTGCTCGCCGTGTGTCGAGAACCATGGTTCCCGAAGCGCGCCAGCGCGCGAGCGTCACGCCGCGGGAATGTGAATTCGCAATACCGCCGGTCGCGATCGCCAGTACCGCGTCGCTCGCTTCTATCCACTCTGGCGCCGACGCCGTCGAGCTCGCCTGTCGGCTCATGAGCACCACCTCGCTCGAGAGCGCACCGGGCTCGACGCGCGCCGCCAGGCCGCGTTCCGCCTCGGCATCGAGATCTCCGCCTAGCAGAATGGCGTGTGGGCCCACCGAGACGCGCAGGACGCAGTAGTCCCCGCCCACACCTGCGGTGAAACTCTGGAACAGGACCCCGTCCCAGCGAAACTCCGAATCGGCACACCGGCGAACCGGGAGCGAAGTCGCCTGCCACCCTCCGCCGACCAGGAGTGCCGCGACCTCGCGTTCGAATGCCAGCACCGCGGCTCCCTGCGCACGGTCACCATCGAGCGCGGGCAATACCAGCAGGTCGACGCGGTCACGCCGCAGTTCGTCGAGTGCTGGCAGCACCCAGCGTCGCAGGCGCGCACCCCGCGTGTTCCAGCTGTCACCCGTATCGAAGAGCAGCACATGTGAATGCGTGAACACCAGCGCGGCCGTGCCCCGCCCCGCGTCGAGCACATTGACCCGCGCCGCGCCGGGCTCGGGCACGTGTGCAGGCGCGAACACCAATGGCAGTAGCGCGCAAGTGGCCGAGACCCGCAACGCCGGCGGCCAGCGACGCAGCAGCACCAGCGCCGCCAGCATCGCGAATGGAAACCACCACAATGCCGGCGTGGCGTTCCACAGCGCGAACTCGCGGTCTGCGGCCCAGGAGAGCGCGGGCCAGAACCCTTCGTGGAGATGAGCCGCGATCTTGAAGAAAACGTCGCTCAATCCCGGCGCGACCAGCACCGCGAGCGCACCAGCCAGCACCAGCGGCACCAGCACGAACGAGACGAGCGGGATCGCAACGAGATTGACCGCAAGCCCCGCCAGCGAAAGCCCACCGAACACCGCGAACGTGAGTGGCGCGAGCGCCAACAGGATGGCGCATTGCAGGCGTACGGCGTTCGCGCAGCTCGCAAACGTGGCCAGGGAAGGCGGCGCTGCCAGCGCGCTGGCTGCCATGAGGATGACGCCGACCGCCACGAAAGACAGCCAGAAGCCGGCGGCCAGCGATGCCCGCGGATCGAGGCACAACACGGCCATCAACGCGAGCGACCAGAAACGGCCAACACCGACATGCCGTGCCGCCAGCCGGCCGGCTGCGAACAATGCGAGCATCAGCCAGGTGCGCTGCGCCGGTACCGAGAATCCGGATAGCAGCGCGTAGGCGCCCGCGGCGCCGAGGCCTAACAACATTGCGAAAGGTTCGCGTTCGACTCGTCGTGCGCAAGGCAGCCAGCGCCACGCGAAGCGCGCCGCCGTGAACGCCACGAGCGCGAACATCGTGACGTGCAACCCGGAGATGGCGACCAGGTGCGTGGTGCCCGTGGCATTGAACACGCGCCATTGGTCGGCACTCAACCGATCGGTGAGCCCCACCGCCAGCGCCGTGAGCAGCGCCGCCGCGTCGGGATCGGCAACCGATTCGCCGACGCGGGCCGCCACGCGGGCACGCAGAGTGTCGACCGAAGTATTTGCCAGCGTGAGCCGGGCGTTCAGTGCCGATGGCAACACCCTGCCCGCGAAATGGACGCCATCGCGGAAAGCAAAACGCGCGGTATCGGGGCCCGAAAAATTGTGCGCGTCGGCGAGCGGCACCAGCCGCACCAGCAGGCGCCAGGATTCACCGGCTCGCGGCGCCACGGGCGTATCACGCCATACGACCCGCACGCGCCGCGAACGTGCATCCCGCGGCTGGCCCTCGACGACGACGGCATCCAGGTCGAAGTGCAGTTCCGCGCCTTCGCGCGCAGGAACTCCGCGAATGACGCCCTCGAGAAGCACGCGCGTGTCCGCCGCCGTCACCGGCACGCAAAGCGCCAGCCAGCGAAGCGTGGACGCCGAGGCGAGCACCATGCCGGCCAGCAACCAGGCGAGATACCGCCCCGTTGCGAAATTCCTCAGCCGCGTGACGAGGACCAGCGTGGCGCTGGCGGCGGCAACCAGCAGCCAACCAGCGTCAGGCACAGCCGCGGAGAACAAGCCCAGAAGAACGCCCGACAGCAGTGCAAGCGCGCCGATCACGCAAGGCGGCGTCGGGTGCTAGAGTGCATCCCGATGCCACGGGGACTGTTTCGCAAAATCACGCCACGCAGCGAAACCCTTCGCACGCATTGGGCGCTAAAACCCTTCGGTCGGTTTTTCGGTGACCCGCGCCTGTGGTCACTGCAACGGCGCACGGTAACCCCGGCATTTGGCGCGGCCCTCGCCATTTGTTTCGTGCCGCTGCCCATTCACATTCCGCTGGCGGCGATCACGGCCATCTTCTGCCGCATTCACATCCCCACCATCATGCTGACGCTGATGTTGATGAATCCACTGACGTTCTTGCCGCTCTTCCTGTTGGCATACAAAGTGGGCGCCATCGTCACCGGCGCGCCACCCAGCAATTTCCATTTCGAGATGAGTTGGGATTGGGTACAGAACGGCCTGGGTGCCAATTGGAAACCCTTCCTCGTGGGCTGTGGCCTGACCGGCGCACTGTTTGGCCTGGTGGGCTGGGGCGTGCTCGACCTGCTCTGGCGTGCCAACGTGCGCAAGAGATATCGCGAACGCGCCGGTTCCACCAGCGACTAATCAGCTGCGTTCCACCAGATTCCCGCGGTCCAGCTCCAGGATGCGATCCATGCGCGCGGCCAGTCGCCGGTCGTGCGTGACGACGATCAGGCTGGTCTTGAGTTCACGATTCAACTCGAGCATGAGCTCGAAGACTGATTCGGCATTGCCACCATCGAGATTTCCGGTGGGCTCGTCGGCAAGCACGATGCGTGGATTGGTGACGAGCGCGCGTGCGACGGCAGCCCGCTGACGCTCGCCGCCCGACAATTCATGCGGACGGTGGACCAGGCGCTCGCCGAGACCCACGCGCTGCAGGATCGCCCGCGCGCTGTTTTCCGCCTCGTTCCGCGGCACGCGCCGGACCAGCAATGGCATCGCCACGTTTTCCAGTGCCGAGAATTCCGGCAGCAGGTGATGAAACTGATAGATGAATCCGAGCGTGCGGTTGCGCAATTCTCCGCGCGCCTTCTCTTCGAGCCCATGAATGTCGCTGCCGGCGATTTTCACGACACCTGCGGTCGGACGGTCGAGGCCACCGAGAATCTGCAGCAACGTGGTCTTGCCGGAGCCCGACGCGCCGATGATCGCCAGGCGTTCGCCGGCGCGAACGCTCAGGTTCACGCCCTGCAGCACCTGCACGTCGATTGGCCCCTGTCGGAACGCGCGCACGACGCCCGTGGCCTCCATAACGCGTTCGTTGTCATTCATGACGAAGCGCCTCCGCCGGCAGCGTGCGCGCGGCGCGCCACGCGGGGTAGATAGTGGCCAGCGCCGAGAGCGCCAGGGCCACGCCCGCCACTTGCAATACATCGCCGAGACGCACGTCGGAAGGCAGATCGCTCATGAGGTAGACACTCGCATCCAGGAACTTTATACCGAACATGCTCTCGATCCCGCGAATGATCGCCGTGACATTGAGCGCCAGCACCCAGCCAAGGCACGCGCCCGCCAATGTGCCGACCAGGCCGATCAACGCGCCCTGCACCAGGAAGATCCGCAGCACGTTGGCCGGCGCCGCGCCGATGGTGCGCAGGATCGCAATGTCCGTCTGCTTTTCCTTCACGATCATCACCAGCGTCGCCACCAGGTTGATCGCCGCGACCACGACCAGGATCAGCAGGATGAAAAACATCATGGACTTCGTGAGCTGGATGGTGCGGAAGAAATTCTCATGATCATGGGTCCAGTCGTTGACGTAGTAGCCGTGGCCGTCGTAGTCGATGGCGCGCGCCACGGTGCGCACCATGAGCGGCGCGAGGAACGGATCTTCGAGCGCGAGGCGCAGACCCGTCACGCGGTCGCCCTTGCGGTACAGCATCGCGGCATCGGCCATGTGCGTGAGCGCGAGTCCGCGATCGAACTCGTACATGCCGGATTCGAAGATGCCACTCACCGTGAAGCGCTTCATGCGCGGCTGGAAACCCGCCGGGGTGGCGCTGCCCTCGGGCGTCATGAGCACCACCTTGTCGCCGACCTTCACGGCAAGTTCGGTTGCCAGGGCGCTGCCGAGGATCACGCGATATTTCCCTGCTTCGAGATCGGACAGGTGGCCCGGCTTCATGCGGCTCTCGAGGCCGACGGCCTTGCTCTCCTCTTCGGGCAGGATGCCGCGCACCATGGCTCCGGCCACGCGCTCGCCATTGGCCAGGAGACCACGTGACTCGACGAACGGAACCACCGCCAGAACGCCCGGTTCCTTCCGGGCGTCGACCTGCGCCTGGCGCCAGTTTTCTATTTCGCCTTCGATGCCGGTGATGGTCGCGTGCGAAGTCACGGTCAGCATGCGGCTTCGCAACTCGTGCTCGAACCCGTTGAGCACCGACAACACGACGATCAGCACCGCGACGCCGAGCGCCAGCCCGATGACCGACATGGACGCGACGAACGACACGAATCCGCTGCGATGCGTGGAGCGCAGGTAGCGCGTGCCTATCTTCCATTCATAGGGCCATTCGTACCTCATTCGTATCTCAGCGCGTCGGCCGGAGGAACGCGCGAGGCGCGAAACGCCGGGTAGATAGTGGCGGCGAGCGTTATCAGCATGGCGATGCCGGCGATCCAGGCAATCTGTTCGCCGCGCAGCTCCGAGGGGATGCGTGTCACCATGTACACATCGGAGCTGAAGATTTCGAAGCGGAACAGCCGCTCGAGGAAGGCAGCCGCCGCGCCGGCGTAGTACCCCAGCCATGAGCCGAGAGTGACGCCCAGCAGCACGCCGAACCAGGCGATGACGCTGCCCTGGATGAGGAATATCGCCATCACCCGGCGCGGCGAAGTGCCGAGTGTGCGCAGGATGGCGATATCGGTGCGCTTGTCGGTAACCACCATCGCGAGCATGGCCACGAGGTAGAACGCCGCCACCGCGACGATCAGCATGAGGATGATCGCAACCATGGTCTTCTCTATGCGGATCGCACGGAAGTAGCTGGCGTGATCCACCGTCCAGTCGCGGATCACCACACCCGCCGGAAGCGATCTGGCGAGCAATGCCGAGTTTTCACTCGCGGTCAGCGCGTCCTTGAAATTCACGTGCAGCGACATGCGCGCATCTGCATTCGGGAAGAGCGCGCGCACGTCGTCGAGCGCGGCGATCAGCAGCTGGCCGTCGTAATCCTGGACCGCCGCGTCGAATACGCCGGTGACCAGGAATTCGCGCAGGCGGGGTTCCGGGAATCCGTTCGCATCGGTGGTGGGCACGAGCACCGTGATCGGATCACCCACTCCAAGAGCCAGCATCTGCGCAATGCCGCGGCCGACGATGACGTGGTTCGAGCCCGGCGTGAGGTCGGCGAGTTTGCCTTCGACGATGGCCTGGGTCATGCGGGCGACTTCGCCCTCGTGGCGGGGATCGATGCCGCGCAGGCGTACCGGCAGCATGTCCGGCTTGCGCACGGCCAGCGCCTCGACCTCGATGAACGGCGCGGCGCCCGTGACATTCGGCGCCTGGCGCACTCGGTCGGCGAGCGCGCTCCAATCCGGCGTCGCGCTGGCAGGAGCCGGCACGAAAATGCGCGCATGTGCGGAAAGCGCCAGCAGCCGGCTGCGCAACTCCCCTTCCAGGCCGTTCATGACCGACAGGATGACGATGAGCGCCATCACGCCCAGGCACACGCACAGCAGCGATACCCAGGTAATGAACGAAACGAAGAACTTGTGGGAGCGGGCCCGCACGTAGCGCAGGCCGACGAACAGGGGCAGGGAATTCAGCATTGACCGGAATTGTGGGCGAAAAACCTGACGGGGATCACAAAAGCACTGTTAGTTTGGGTCGGTACATGGCGACAAGGCTGACTTTGCCACAGCGGGGGGTATATTGCCGCCACGGTCGAGTCGCCGGCCGCAGGAGAAAGCCATGCTTGCTCGCACAATGAAGATGACAGTGGTCGCCTTGGCGCTGGGAGCCACGGTCCCCACATTCGCTGAGACGCTGGCCATCGACGGCCAGGTCGCCATCAAGCCCGTGGGAATCGAAACCCCGCAACGCGGCTCGACCATGAGCGCGGTCGAACAGAAATTCGGTGCGCCGTCCAACAAGGCTGGCCCGGTCGGCAATCCGGCCATCACCAAGTGGTTCTACCCGAACTTCGTGGTGGTGTTCGAGAACGACAAGGTGCTGCACGCGGTGGTCGTCGCGGGCTGAAATTCAGCCCCCGGCTTCATTCCGGGGGCAGTCCCACACCTCGAACCAGCGGACGCCGAACGCGCCGCGGAACAGGTACACGCATACCGAGTCGCCGGTCGCGACACGCGCGTAGATTTCCCGCCCCACACTTACCTCTTCGGACTCGGCACGCGGGCCCCAGGGTGTGAGCTTCAAATGGAAGAATTTCCCGTTGTCCGTGCTGACCCGTTTGGCCGCGACCTGCGTCATATGTTTCGCCGGCTCACCACGGTCGAAGTACACATTCGCGATCATCGACGCGCCGTAGGCATAGGGGGCGATCATCAGGATCGCCATTCCCAGGCTGCCGCTGTTCTTGCGCAGCTCTGGAAGGAATACCAGCAGGATAAGCAGCAGGATCGCCGTTGCCGCCGCCGACAACGCCGCCACGCTGGTCCAGTCGAGAATCTCGATATCGAGCATCGCGCGCAACATCAGCACCATTCCCGGAAGCATCAACGGCGCAGACACGTCGGCAACGACGTCGTTTCGCGCGAGATTGATCCTGTAGACAGAGGGACCGGCTGACACCATTGCTACGGCTACCCAGGGCACCAGTGCCAGGCAAAGCACGGAGAGGTGGTAGGGCTGCGGATGAAACCAGGCCCACCCTCCGGCTGCGAGCGCCGCGTAGAACAGCCATTTCGCATTGCGCCTGGCCTGCTCGAGCGCGGCGAACTTTTCTTCATTCGAGCCCGCGACATCGGATTGCTCGAGGAAGTTTGCAAGCGCCGCATTCCGCTCCTCCGCATCGACGTCAGGGATCGAAGCGAACCAACGGTCCCACGCGGCGTCGGTCGCGATGTATTGCGGCAACTTGAGCGATCGCACTCGCGTGGTGTTCGTCAGCAGCTGAATCACCGATGGTCCGTCGCCGCCCGAGATCAATCTGCGCCCGGATATGTCGGCACGCTCCATGCGCTTTATGACGAACATTCCGCGCGTCTCTATTGCATCAGCGTAGAGCGTCACACGTGTGCGAATGACGGACGCAAGTACCGGAAGCCCGAGCAGTGCAAAGAATCCACCGAGCGCCATGACGAGGACTCGATCCCCCAGTTCATCCGTGGCGAACAGGAAATAGCCAATGCCGGCGAAGCCGAGAAGAATGGCGAAGGCACCGATCCCCCACATGAAGCGGCGCCCCGAACCGCCCATGCGGTATTCCAGTGGAAAATCCTGACTCAAGCCGCTCCCTGAAAGGAAATTTGCACTGACGGGCCCGAAGGGTAAGCTGCCGCGCTTTCGCAATGCCAGCCCTCCTCAAACCTCCTATTCCCGCCGCGCGATCGAGCCAGCGCTGGCACCAGCTCTATGGCTCCGCGCGCAGCCTTGCGCTGGCCGAAGCCGTTGAAGCGGACACCCGGCCCTACCTCGTCATCGCCCGTGATGCGCGCGAGCTGGATCAGCTTCGTTCGGAGCTGGCGTTCTTCCTCGGGGACGCGAAGTCGATCCATGTCCTGCCCGACTGGGAAGTGCTGCCCTACGACCTGTTTTCGCCGCACCCCGACATCATTTCCGAGCGCCTCGCGGCGCTTGCCGAGCTGACCCGGCTGAAGTCGGGGGTGTTGCTGGCCGCGGCCGACACGCTGGGTCAGCGCATCGCCCCTCGCGGCTATGTGGACGGGCGGACTTTCAATCTCGCCGTCGGTGACAAACTGCCCATCGAGCCGCTGCGTGCGCGATTGGTGGAATCCGGCTATGCCTCGGTGTCGCAGGTCAGCGCACCCGGGGAGTTCGCGCTGCGCGGATCGTTGTTCGATGTATTCCCGATGGGCGCGGAGACGCCGTTGCGTGTCGATCTCTTCGACGATGAGATCGAGGTGATCCGCGAGTTCGATCCGGACACGCAGCGCTCCGGCGATTCATTGAAACACGTGCGCCTGCTGCCCGGCCGCGAGATGCCGCTGGAT
>DASQJS010000105.1:0-4962 GCA_035630995.1 Steroidobacteraceae bacterium
TTACCCGGCCCGCAACCTGCTCGGTGTCGACTATCACCTGTCGAACGACACCACGATATACCTGGAGTACGAAGCGTCGGAGGGTGACCAGCTCGCAACGGACATGACCCGCGTCGGTGTGCGCACGCGTCCGTGGGAGCGCACGCAGGTGAATTCCAGTATCAATACCCAGGCCACCGAATTCGGCCCGCGCACGTTTGCGAATTTCGGCCTGACCCAGGGCTTCCGCTTCAGGGAACACTGGGCCTTCGATGTCGGCGTCGATCAGACCAACACGCTGCGCGGCCCGGATCTCGAACCGCTCAATCCGAATGCACCGCTCGCTTCGGGTTCGATGACGGACGACTTCTTCGCCGCGTTCGTGGGTGCGGCGTATCACCAGGAGCTGTGGCAGATGACGAGCCGGCTCGAGCATCGCAATTCCGACAACGAAGAGCGCTGGAGTTCGACGACGGGCTGGTATCGCGAGCCGGTGGCCGGTCATGCGATGTCGGTGTCACTGCAGGCCTTCGATATGAGTGCCGCGCTCGGCGAGAGCACCGAAGCCGTGGGCCGTTTCGCCTGGGCCTTCCGCCCCGATTCGAGCAACTGGATCGTCTTCGACCGCCTCGAAATGAAGTTCGACGAACGCAGCGACCTCCAGGGTTCGTTCGACTCCGGGCGCCTCGTCAACAATCTGCACGCCAACTGGCAGTTGAACCCGGCGCTGCAGCTTGGGCTCCAGTACGGAGTGCGTTACGTGTCGAGCACGTTCGAAGACGAGAAATACTCCGGCGTTTCCGACATCCTCGGCTTCGACCTGCGTCGCCAGCTGACGCGCCGCTTCGACCTCGGGGTGCATGCCGCGGCGCTGCATTCCTGGGAATCCGCAGTCATGGACTACTCCACCGGATTCGACGTGGGCGCGACGATCGCGAAGAACATCTGGGTCTCGGTGGGCTACAACTTCGCGGGATTCCGCGATGATGACTTCTCGGCCAGCCGCCACACGGCGCAGGGTCCGTACGTCAAGATCCGCATCAAGGCTGACCAGGATACTTTCAAAGATTTGAGCCTCGACAGCCTGCGCCCGTCGCGCTAGGTTGGCTGCCGTCCGCCGATACGGCGGCAGATCAATTACCTGATGCAACCACTCGACGAGGTATTCGGCCCGCGCGGGCCCCTGGCGCGCACGCTGCCGGGCTTCACGCCGCGCCGTTCGCAGCTCGCGATGGCCGGACGGGTGGCGCTCGCGCTGGAAAACCGCGCCCCGCTCGTGGTCGAGGCCGGCACCGGCACCGGCAAGACCTTTGCCTACCTCGTGCCGGCGCTGCTCTCCGGCAGGCGCGTGCTCATTTCCACGGGCACGCGCACCCTGCAGGACCAGCTCTTCAACAAGGACCTGCCACTGGTGGCCGGCGCCATCGGCGTGCCGGCGCGCGTCGCGTTGCTCAAGGGCCGCTCTAACTATCTGTGCACCTACCGGCTGAAGCAGCTCGGCGGGCAGAAGAGCCTGGTGGGTACGCGCGATCGCACGCTGGCGCGTGTCGAGCGCTGGGCCGGGACCACGCGCACGGGTGATCTCGCCGAAGTGCCAGACCTGGGCGACGCCCACCCGCTGTGGCCGCAGATCACGTCAACCAGAGACAACTGTCTCGGCGCGCGTTGCGCCGATTTCGGCAAGTGCCACGTCGTCGAGGCTCGCCGCAAGGCCGTCGACGCCGACATCGTCATCGTGAATCACCATCTGCTGCTGGCGGATCTGGCCTTGAAAGAAGACGGTTTCGGAGACCTGCTCGGCACGGCAGACGCGGTCATTCTCGACGAAGCGCACCAGATTCCCGACCTTGCCACGCAGTTTTTCGGTACGC
Organism: Steroidobacteraceae bacterium; assembly: GCA_035630995.1. Taxonomy (GTDB): domain Bacteria; phylum Pseudomonadota; class Gammaproteobacteria; order Steroidobacterales; family Steroidobacteraceae; genus CADEED01. Next base: position 1,851 of record DASQJS010000105.1, read on the forward strand.
GCCTCGGCAGCCGCCAGGTGGAGCTGCTCGTGCGTGACGCGCGCCAGGAACTGGGTGTGGCCCGGGCGCCAGCGACGACGCTGTCCACCGAGCTCGGCGCCGTCGAGAAGGCGCTGGCGGCATTGGCCGAAATTTTCCGCGCCACGCCGCGGCCAGACTGGCTGGCTGCCGACACACCGCTGGCGGACGCCGCCGGGGATCTTTCGCGAGCGCTTCGCGACCTCAACGGCGAGTTGAACGAATTCAGCCGCGAGCCGGGCATCGCGCAGTGCGCGGGGCGCGCCACCGAGCTCGCCACGCGTCTCGATGCGGTGGTGCACGCCGAAGAGCACGAAGGTGCGCGCAGCGTCGAGCTCACGCCGCGCGGCTTCACGTTGAGTTTGCTGCCATTCGACATCGCGGCGCGTTTCGCATCCATGGCCCACGGCACGCGCGCGGCCTGGGTGTTCACTTCGGCCACGCTGTCGGTGGGCGAAGACTTTGCGCATTTCACGTCCCGCCTGGGGCTGGCCGACGCCGAAACGCTCGCCATTCCGAGTCCATTCGATTTCGAGACGCAGGCGTTGCTCTATCTACCCGCGCAGCTGCCGGACCCGGCTTCCCAGGCGCACACCGGCGCCGTCGTCGACGTTGCGGTGCCGCTCATCGAAGCGTCGGCCGGCGGCGCCTTCGTGCTGTTCACCAGCCACCGCGCATTGCAGCGTGCCGCGCAGCTGCTGCGTGACCGCTGGACCGAGCTTGCCGACTATCCACTGCTGGTGCAGGGTGAGGCGCCGCGCGAACAACTGTTGCGGCGCTTCCGCGAGTCGGGCAACGCCGTGCTGCTCGGCACCGCGAGTTTCTGGGAGGGCGTCGACGTCAAGGGCGACGCGTTGCGGCTGGTCATCATCGAGAAGCTGCCGTTCTCGTCTCCCGACGATGCGCTGACCAAGGCGCGCATCGAGCACCTGAAAGCCACTGGCGGCAACGCATTCCGCGAGTACCAGCTGCCGGAAGCGGCGCTGGCGCTCAAGCAGGGCGTAGGCCGGTTGATTCGCAGCGAGACGGATCGCGGCGTGGTGGTCATCTGCGATCCGAGGCTCATCGACAAACCCTATGGGCGGGTGTTTCGCGCCAGCCTGCCGCCCATGCCGATCACGCGCGCGGGTGCCGACGCCGAAAAATTCCTGCGGCGCATCGCCGGAACTGCGGCGGTGCCCACGGGGCTCACGCGAATTCCCGAGGCCGGGGAAATGAGCGACGAAATCGCATGAAGATCCTCGCCATCGACACGGCCACCGAGGGATGTTCGGTGTCGCTCGGCATCGGTGATCGCTCCATCGACCGCTACGTTGAACTCGAACGCGGTCACGCGGAGCAACTGCTCCCCATGGTCGATTCCGTGCTGGCCGAGGGCGGCATTGCCCTCAATGCGCTCGATGCAATTGCCTTCGGACGGGGGCCGGGTGGATTCACGGGGGTGCGTCTCGCCGCGAGCGTCGCGCAGGGGCTCGCATTTGGTGCGCAGGTGGGTGTGGTGCCCATCTCCGACCTGGCTGCCGTGGCACAGCGGGTCGTTCAGCTGGATTCGTCCGTAAAGCGCGTGCTCGTGGCCAACGACGCGCGCATGAAGGAAGTCTATTGGGCGACGTTCGAGGTCGATGGTGTGCTCACGTCGGGCGCGGAACACGTGAGCGCCGCGGCGGCGGTGCTCCTGCCGCCGGACACGAGCGGGGCCTGGGCTGCCGCCGGACGCGGCCTCCTGGCCTGGCCCGCGTTGGCCGAGAGCTGCCGGGTGGCGGGCGCCAGATTGCACGCCGACCTGCTGCCGCGTGCCAGCGAGGTGCTGGCTCTCGCGCGGCTCGCCGTGGCGGCCGGCCAAATCCTCGATCCAGCCGACGCGTTGCCCGTTTATGTCAGGGACCGTGTAGCACAATCCGCTTTGTAATCAATCTGCAATAGACTGCCGTTGTAATGCGCACGCCACAAAAACGTCACTTGTGATGCCGTGTCAGCAACCGTGTCGGTAACCATGTCAGCCAAACAGATTCTGGTAGTCGAGGACGAGCGCCCGATACGCGAGATGATTGCGTTCGGATTGCGCCGTGCCGGGTTCGAGGTCCGCGAGGCGGCCGACGCCCGCACGGGGCGCGCCGAAGTCGCCAACAAGCTGCCCGACTTGCTGCTGGTCGACTGGATGCTTCCCGATACCAGCGGCCTCGAGTTCACGCGCGCGCTCAAGCGCGACCGCGAAACGCGCGAGCTGCCGGTCATCATGCTCACCGCGCGCGCCGAAGAGGGTGACAAGGTTGCGGGGCTCGAAGGCGGCGCCGACGACTACATCACCAAACCCTTTTCGCCGCGCGAGCTGCTGGCGCGTATCAATGCCGTGCTGAGACGCACCACTCCGGTCGAAGGCACCGAGCGCATCGATGTCGAGGGGCTGGTCCTCGATCAGAGCAGCCAGCGCGTGAGTTCGGGCGAGCGTACCGTGGCGCTGGGACCCACCGAATACCGCATGCTGGCGTTTTTCATGACGCACCCCGAACGTGTTTACACGCGCGAGCAGCTTCTCGACCGCGTCTGGGGCGGCAATGTCTACGTCGAAGAGCGCACCATCGACGTCCACATCCGGCTGCTGCGCAAGGCCCTCGAGGAGTTCGGTTACGACCGCCTCATCCAGACCGTGCGCGGTTCCGGTTATCGCTTCTCGTCACGGCCACTCTGACCACAAAATGAACTCGGGCAGCACCGCATTCCTCTACGTCGCGTTGCGGGTGCTCGCGGCGGTGGCGCTGGGTGCTGTTCTGGGCTGGTTCGCAGGCTCGGTGTGGATCGGCGTGAGCGGAGTTCTCTCGTTGTATCTCGCCTGGAATCTCTGGCAGATACGCGCCTTGCAATTCTGGCTGCAGCATCGCAGCGTGGCCGATCCGCCCGATGCCCCCGGTCTCTGGGGCGACGTGGTCGCGCAAGTGGTGCGCTTGCACCGGCGCAAGCGGTTCCACAAGGAGCGTCTCACGCGCCTGTTCCGTGAACTGCGCCGGTCCACCGCGGCCATGCCCGACGGCGTGGTGATGCTGGATCCGATGGGTGAAATCATCTGGTTCAATCGCAAGGCCGGCGAAATGCTCGA
>DASQJS010000106.1:0-14411 GCA_035630995.1 Steroidobacteraceae bacterium
GCGGAGTTCCGCACCCAGTGTCACCAACGCGGCGATCGAGCCCGCAAGCGTCTCCACCTGCGCGTCGGTCGTGTGCGCCGCCACCTCCAGCTGGCTCGATGCCAGCTCGAGCAAGGCGGAAACCGGTGTGTTTGCCAGATCGCTCATCGTGCTTTAGAGCACCCGCGAGAGCGTCGCCAGCAACTGCGCTGGATTGAAGGGCTTGACGATCCAGCCGGTGGCGCCGGCCTTCTTGCCTTCCATCTTCTTGTCCATGCTCGACTCGGTGGTCAGCAGCAACACCGGCGTCAGCCGGTAGGCAGGCAGCTGACGCAGCTCGCTCACCAGCGTGATGCCGTCCATGCGCGGCATGTTCACGTCGGTGATCACCAGGTCCACCGGGTTTTCACGGGCGTACTCCAGCGCTTCCTGGCCGTCCGCGTGTTCGACGACGTCGTATCCCGCCGATATCAGCGTGGCCCTCACCATCTGCCGCATCGAGGTCGAGTCGTCCACCGTCATTATCATTCTTGCCATTTCTTCTCTCCTTCTAACGGGCTGCCGCAATCAGCGGCGCCCCCACTGTCTGTGCCAATCGCATGATGTTTTCCGCCACGCGGCCGAGCGGCAGGATTTCCTGCGCTCCACCCAGCTTCACCGCGGCGCCGGGCATTCCCCACACCACACTCGAAGCCTCGTCCTGCGCCATGGTGCGGGCACCGGCGTCGAGCATCTCCTTCAGTCCGCGCGCGCCATCGTCGCCCATGCCGGTGAGGATCACGCCCACGGCGTTGGGGCCCACGTTCTGCGCCACGGAACGGAACAGCACGTCGACGCTCGGGCAGTGCCGGTTGACGGGCGGGCCGTCGTTGAGACGGCAGCGATACCGCGCGCCATCACGCTCCACTAACAAATGTTTGCTGCCCGGCGCGATGTAGACGTGCCCCGCCATGATGTATTGACCATCCGTGGGCTCCACGACCGACATCGCGGCCAGTGAATCCATGCGCCGGGTGAACGGCAGGCTGAAAGCTTCGGGAATGTGCTGGGCGATCACGATCGCGGGACAATCGGCCGGCAACCCCATGAGAACTTCCCGGATCGCCTCCGTTCCACCGGTGGACGCACCGATGGCGATGATGCGGTCGGTGGTACGCAGCATCCTGCCGCCCGCACCGGCGGGGATCACGGCGTCGGCGGAATACTTCGGCGCGATGCGCGCAGCGGCGACGGGCGTGCTGCGCGCCATCACGCGCGCACCGGCGGCAATGCGGATCTTGGCGAGAATTTCGCCGCCGAAATCCGCGAGCGTTCCGGCCAGGTCGATCTTCGGCTTCGAAACGAAGTCGACCGCACCGAGCTCGAGCGCTTTCAGCGTCGTATCGGCACCCTGCTCCGTCAACGACGACACCATGACCACCGGCATTGGCCGCAGGCGCATGAGGTTGGCGAGGAATGTCAGCCCGTCCATGCGCGGCATCTCGACGTCCAGAGTGAGCACGTCGGGGTTGAGCTCCTTGATCCGGTCGCGCGCCATGAAAGGATCGCTGGCGGTGCCCACCACTTCGACGTCCGGCGCACTGTTCAGAACCTCCACGAGGATCTGGCGCACCAGCGCGGAATCATCGACCACCAGCACTCTGATTTTCTTGGTTGCCATAGGTTTAGTTAGCGTTTCGGCGGTAGATGGTCCTTCCAACCAGTTCATATTTGTCGCTGACGCGGTACAGGCTTTCCGAATGACCCAGGAACAGCATGTCGCCCGGGCGCTGCAATGCAGCCATGCGCTCGAACAGCGCGCGCTGCGTCTCCTTGTCGAAATAGATGATGACGTTGCGGCAGAAGATCGCGTCGAACGGACCCCGCACCGGCCACTCGTGCATGAGATTGAGCTGCTTGAAGGTGATCAGGTTGCGCAGTTCGTCCTGCGCGCGGAATTTTCCGGCCTGCTCGCCGCTGCCCTTGCGGAAGAAGCGCGATATCCGCGCCGCGCTGACGGATTTTAAACGCTCGGCGTTGTAGATGCCGGCCGCGCCAGTTGCGAGCACGGCGGAATCCAGGTCCGTCGCCAGCAGTTTGACGTCGAAGCCGTTCAGGATGTCCTGCGCTTCGCGCAGCACCATGGCGATGGAGTATGGCTCTTCGCCGGTGGAAGCCGCGCAGCACCAGATGCGCGCGCGGCGCACGCCCGAGTCCCTGGCGACAATTTTCGGCAACACGTCGCTCGCGAGGTATTCGAAGTGATGCGGTTCGCGAAAGAATGAGGTGAGATTGGTCGTGATCGCGTTGGTGAATTCTTCGAGCTCGGACGCGACGCCGCGCTCCAGCAACTCGACGTACTCGCCGAAGGATTCGAGTTTCAGCGCACGCAGTCGACGCGCCAGGCGCCCGTAGACGAGCTGACGCTTCGCTTCCGACAGCGCGATGCCGGTGTGTTCGCGGACCAGCTGCCGGATGCGATGGAACTGCGCGTCGGTGAGCACGTAATCGTTGGCACCGGCAATCGCAAATTCAATGGTGTCTCCGGCTTGCATGTTGGAGTCGCGCGCTCAGTCCACGGCCTGGGACGCGGAGAGATCGATGCTCGAGGCGACCAGACGGTTCATGTCCAGCAGCATCACCATCTTGTCATCCACCGACGTGAGGCCGCTGACACAGGCGGCGTCGGCTCCGGCGCCCAGATCCGGCGTCGGCTTCACTGCATCGGCGGCCACGTTGTAGACCTCCGAGACCGCGTCGACCACGATGCCGACCGTCTTCTCGCCGACCGCCGCATCGACGCGCACCACGATGACCACCGTCGAGCTGTCGAAGGGCTTGGATTCGAGGCCGAAGCGCGCGCGAAGGTCGATCACCGGGACGATGACGCCGCGCAGGTTCATGACGCCGAGCACGTAAGGCGGTGTGTAAGGCACGCGGGTCACCCCGTCCCAACCCTTGATCTCCTGCACGCGCAGGATTTCGACACCGTACTCGACGCCCGCACATACAAACGTCACGTACTGGGAACTGCCCGGGGCGTTCGCCTGCGTCGCCGTGGATTCAGCAGTGGCTGCCGCTTGACTCATCTTTCATGCTCCTGTTGATCGTTCGTCACGCCGCGCGCCGCTTCGAAGCGCGGTCGCCAGCGTCATCGACCTTGTATCGGGCGATCATTCCGTTGAGCGCCTGCGCCTGTTCGACGATGGCCTGGCTCGCCGCCGAGGCTTCCTCGACCAACGCGGCGTTCTGCTGAGTGGTCTGATCCATCTGCATCACGGCCTTGTTGACCTGTTCGATGCCGCTCGATTGTTCGCGTGAAGCGGCGGCAATTTCCGCCACGATGTCCGTGACCTTCTTGACCGCGCTGACGATTTCATCGAGCGTGCGGCCCGATTCATCGACGAGCTTGCTGCCCGCATCGACGCGCGCGACGCTGTCCTGGATGAGGGCCTTGATCTCTTTGGCGGCGGTCGCGGAGCGTCCGGCGAGATTGCGAACTTCCGTGGCCACGACCGCGAAACCGCGGCCCTGTTCGCCGGCGCGCGCGGCTTCCACCGCGGCGTTCAGCGCCAGCAAGTTGGTCTGGAACGCGATCTCGTCGATCACGCCGATGATGTCGGCGATCTTCTTGCTCGCGGAATTGATGCCGCCCATGGCGGTGATGGCGGAATTCACGACTGCGCCTCCTTTTTCCGCGGTCTGGCGCGCAGCCATCGCGAGCTGATTCGCCTGCCCCGCGTTGTCGGCGGTCTGCCTGACCGTGGAAGTCATTTCCTCCATCGATGAGGCCGTTTCCTCGAGGCTCGAAGCCTGCTCCTCGGTACGCTGCGAGAGATTGAGGTTGCCCTTGGAAATCTCTTCCGCGCCGGTCTGCACTTCGGCAGCCGCGGTCTTCACGCGCCGTACGAGTTCCACGGTGTTGTCGAGCATTGCATTGACGCCCCTGCACAGCGCCTCGATCTCGCCGGACTTGCCGCCAATCGGGATTCGTGCCGAAAGGTCACCATCGATTGCCGCTTTCACCGTCAGCTGCGTCTGCTTCACCGCGATTTCAAGCTGGTGTGCCATGAGCATCTGCGACGTGACGTCCGTGGCATACATGACCACCTTGAACGGGCGGCCATTGGCATCGTGAATGGGGTTGTACGAAGCCTGCACCCACACTTCGCGACCATCGCGGGCGATACGCTTGCAGCGGCTGGACACCGCCTCGCCGCGCGCGAGGTTGACCCAGAACGCGCGGTACTCTGCGCCGGCGCTTTCCTCCGGATCCACGAGGCAACTGTGGTGTTTGCCCTGCACATCGGCATTGGTGTAGCCGAACATCATCGAGAAATTATCGTTGACCGAGCGGATCGTCCCGTCGACGTTGAACTCGATGACGGCCTGGGCCTTGCCGATGGCGGCAAGCTGGCCCTCGTAGTCCGCGGTACGCAGCTTCTGCTCGGTGATGTCGGTGGCGTATTCCACCACCTTGAATAGTTTGCCGTGCGCGTCCGAGATGGGGTTGTAGGACGCCTGGATCCAGACTTCCCAGCCATCCTTGCTCACGCGCCGGTACTGGCCACCGTCGAATTCACCACGGGCCATCTTGTCCCACAACACGCGGTACTCGGGGCTCTGGCGCGCCGCGGGGTCGAGCAGCACGCTGTGGTGCTGACCACGGACTTCTTCCAGCGAATAACCCATCACGTTGAGGAAGTTCTCGTTGGCGCTGAGGATGCGGCCGTCCATGCCGAACTCGGCCACCGTCTGGGACTTGCCGATGGCGGCAATCTGTCCGCGGTAATCCGCGTCGCGCTGGTCGCGCTCGCGCAAAGCGTTTTGCATCGCGTCGAGCGAGCTCAGCAGCTCGCCGGTTTCGTCTTCGCCCGTCACGTCGATCACGTTGTCGAGCTGACCGTCCCGGACGGCCTTGGCAATGGCCACGGCATTGCGGAGCGGCCCGGTGATGCTGCGCGCCAGCGTGATGGCCAGCAGGATGCCGGCGATCAGCGCGGCGACGCTCGCCACCACGATGGTGTTGCGTGCGCTCGCGTAGGTCGCGTCGCTGTCGCGGCTGGCTTTCTCGAAGTCCGCACGCTCACGCTCGGTGAGCTTGCGGAACGGTGTCATGTACTGCTCCAGCAATCCCGAAGTCTCGGTCCGGAACAGGTCGAGCGCGTCCTCCTGCGTCTTCGGATCCGCGGCGAGCCTGGTCACTTGCGCGCGCGAGTCCATGTAGCGTGTGCGGGCATCTGCGGCTTCGGCGAGCAGCATCTTGGCTTCCGAGGCCACCACCAGCTTTTCGAGTTGCTCGAGCGCTGCGCCGTTCAGCTTGCTGTTCGCGGCCATTTCGTCCTTGAGCACCTTGACCGCTTCGATGTCGTTTCCAGCCATGAGCACACGGCCGGTCTTGAAGGCGTTGTCGCGCGTGCGGATTTCCATTTCCATGGTCAGCCGCGCCTTCTCCCAGTTCTCGGTGGTGATGCGGTTGACGACTTCGTCGAGCTGCGAGAGTCGCAGCCAGCCGATGCCGCCGACCACGAGGCATGCGATCAGCAGCACGCCGAAGCCCATGCCGAGGCGTGTACCCACCTTCATGTTCGAATATTTCATTCTGTTCCCGATCGAGCGACCGACGGAGAGCTTGGCGCGATGCGCTGTGCAAACATCGGCCAGGATTTTTCGTGCGCGAGTTCGAAGCGCAATCCGACCACCCACGCATCGCGCATGGCGAGATCGGCGCCCGGGTTGCTCACGAACTGCACCGACGGTGCGAGCGCAAGCCAGCCGGTGAGCGGCGCGCGATACGTCAGCTCATAAGAAGTTTCCGCGCTGGCCGCAGGAATGCCGGCGAGTGCCTGGACCGTGCGATAGATGTTGCCGGTGCGGCCGTAGGCCACGGCTAAACCGAAAGCGTCATCGGGCCGGTTCGCGAACGGGTGGCTGACGACAATAGTCGCGCCCACACATTCATCGACCGGGTTGAAGCGGCCATCGGCCAGCCCCAGGCGCAACGAACCATCGATCCGCGCCGGGCCCACGTTGGCGAGCGGCAGATCGACGAGCGCGTAGACGCCCTGGTTGCCGTCCTGCGATGGCGCACCTGTAGTCAGCTCCGCGTCCAGCCGCTCGAACTCCGCCGTGTACGACCACATCCCGAGCGAGATCTTGTTGACGCGATCGCTCATGTATTCCACTTCGCCGATGAGCAGGCTGCCTTCGCCGCTCGCCACGTCGAAAGTCGCGAAGCTGCGCTCATCGTCGTTGCCAGGCGTGCCTTCGAATGCGCCGACCCGCCAGTTCAAGCCTTCGCTGAACTGTCCGGCGAGGCGGATGCCAAGACCGGTTATCGGCCAGATGGCTGGTCCATTGCCACCCGTCTGGCTGAGCTCGGTGCCGATGCCATGCGGCGAGCCGACGAACAGGCCCGAGGTCACCGGCGTGTCGAAGTCGGCATTCAGGTCGAGCACGCCCATGCGCAGCGACGTGTTCGCACGGCCGCCAAAGTTGAACTCGCTCCAGAACTCATAGAGGTGCCAGGCATCCGGCGCCTCGATGTTGTTGATGCCGTGCATATCGCCGACGAACTCGCCGGAGATGTCGTCACCGCCAAGGTGCATGACTGAAAGACTGGTCGTGAAGCCGGTGCCTGTGAACAGGCTGCTGGAGCTCCAGGTCGCGCCAAGATCGAAGCTGTCCGAATACGCCGAACCCACCGCGATTCCACCGGTGGTGTTGCGGCGCAGGTCGCCCGTGTAGCTGACGCTGACTGCGAGGCCGGCGCTTTCGTCGGCATCTTGTGCACGTGCCGCGCGCCCGAACGCCGCCAGTGCAAGCAGCGAGACCGCGAGCACCACACGGCGACAATTGCGCCGTTCTTCGACCGACCAGTTCACCTAGAACTCCTTCCACTCGGCATCGTCACCGGCGGCTTTGCGCGTCGGTGCGGCGACCGCGGTTTTGGCGGCAGCCGGTGCCGCGCGGTTCGCCCACGGACGGGCTCCCGTACGGCGATCCGCGCCGGCGGGCGCTGCCTTCGCGACCGGCCTGGCGACAGCGCTTTCGCCACCCACGTCGTAGCGGGCGATCATTCCATTGAGCGACTGCGCCTGCTCGACGATGGCCTGGCTCGCGGCCGAAGCCTCTTCCACCAGCGCGGCGTTCTGCTGCGTGGTCTGGTCCATCTGCATCACGGCCTTGTTGACCTGCTCGATGCCCGAAGACTGCTCGCGACTCGCCGCGGCGATTTCCGCCACGATGTCGGTGACCTTCTTCACCGCGTTCACGATTTCATCGAGCGTGCGGCCCGACTCATCGACGAGCTTGCTGCCTTCGTCGACCTTGGCCACGCTGTCCTGGATGAGCGCCTTGATTTCCTTCGCGGCGGTCGCGGAGCGGCCGGCGAGGTTGCGCACTTCCGTGGCGACGACCGCGAAGCCGCGGCCCTGCTCACCGGCGCGCGCGGCTTCCACCGCGGCGTTGAGCGCCAGAAGATTCGTCTGGAACGCGATCTCGTCGATGACACCGATGATGTCGGCGATCTTGCGGCTGGCGGCATTGATGCCACCCATGGCGCTGACTGCCGAGCTCACTACCGCGCCACCCTTCTCCGCCTGCTGGCGGGCGGCCATGGCGAGCTGATTCGCCTGGCCGGCGTTGTCGGCGGTCTGCTTGACCGTCGAGGTCATCTCTTCCATCGATGACGCCGTCTCTTCGAGCGACGAGGCCTGCTCCTCGGTGCGCTGCGAAAGATTCAGGTTGCCCTTGGATATCTCCTCGGCGCCGGTCTGCACTTCGGCTGCCGCGGTCTTCACGCGCTTGACCAGCTCGGTGGTGGTCTCGAGCATCGAGTTGATGCCCTTGCACAAGGCTTCGATCTCACCGGACTTGCCCGTGGTGGGGACGCGCGCCGTCAGGTCGCCGTCGATCGCGGCCTTCACCACCGTCTGCGTCTGAGCCACCGCCAGCTCGAGCTGCTGCGACATCAGTATCTGCGCGGTCACGTCGGTCGCGTACTTCACGACCTTGAACGGACGGCCATTCGCATCGAGGATGGGGTTGTACGAGGCCTGCAGCCACACTTCGCGGCCGCCCTTGGCGAAGCGCTTGAAGCGCCCGGCCTCGGGTTCACCGCGGCCGAGCTTGGCCCAGAACGCGCGGTAATCCGCGCTGCTGCTGGTGGCGGCATCCACCAGCAGGTTGTGATGCTTGCCGCGCGCTTCGTTGTTCGAGTAACCCATCAGCGACGCGAAGTTGTCGTTGACCGAACGAATCGTGCCGTCGAGCTCGAATTCGATGACCGCCTGCGACTTGCCGATGGCCGCGAGCTGACCTTCGAAGTCCGCATTGCGCATCTTCTGCTCGGTGATGTCGGTGGCGTACTTGACGACCTTGATGTTCTTGCCGTTGACATCCTTGATCGGGTTGTAAGAGGCCTGGATCCAGACTTCCTTTCCGCCTTTGCCGATCCGCTTGTATTGCCCGGCGTCATATTCGCCGCGGTTGAGCTTGTCCCAGAACGTGCGGTACTCCGAAGACCCGCGCTCCCTGGCATCGACGAACATGCTGTGGTGCTGGCCCTTGATCTCGTTCAGCGTATAGCCGATCGTCCGGAGGAAATTTTCATTCGCGTCGAGGATCTTGCCTTCCATGTCGAAGGCGATGACCGCCTGGGACGTACCGATGGCGGCGATCTGGCCGCGTGAGTCCGCGTCCTTTTCATCGCGCGCCCGGAGCGCACTCTGCATGACGTCCAGCGAACCGAGCAGCTTGCTGGTTTCATCTTCGCCTGAGGCATCGATCGAATTGTCGAGGTGGCCGTCCTTGATGGACTCGGCGACCGACACGGCATTGCCGAGCGGACGGACGATGCTGCGCGCCAGCAGGATCGCCAACACGATACCGAAGATCACTGCAGCGCCAATGATCGAAAGAATGACGATTCGCGAATGTTCATAGGCCGCGCCGCTGGTGTCGCTGGCCTTCTCGAAAGTCTCCTTCTGCATCTCCGAGAGCTTGTGCAACGCTTCGATGTACGGCTCGATCAGGTCAGCAGTCACCGTGTTGTACTGTTCGAGTCCTGCCGCACGGGTCTTCGGATCCGCGACGAGGCCCATCACTTCCGCTCGCGACGCATTGTATGTTTCACGAGCCGCGGCAGCTTCCTCCAGCAGTGCCTTCTCCTCGGGCGATGACAACAGCGTCTCGAGTTCCTTGATGGCAGCGGCGTTCTTCTCGCTGTTCGACGCGATCTTCGCCTTCAGGGATGCGGCTTTGTCGCTTCCGCTGTCGACCAGCAGCAGGCGGGAAAACTTTGCCGCGTTTTCGCGATTGCGCGCTTCCGTTTCCATCGAAAGGCGCGCCTTGTTCCAGTCCACATCCGTGATCTGGCCGACCATCTGATCGAGCTGCGACAGGCGCATGAGGCCGACACCGCCCACCACGAGGGTGGCGAGCAGCAGCAGCAAGAACCCGAAACCCAGTCGGGTACCTACCTTGAAATTCTTGAGAGTCATTTTCAACAGCTCCTAGTGAATGGCTTTGTCGACCAGGCCCATGTCGGCCCCGGCCATCAATTTTTCGACGTCCATGAGGATTCGCATGCGCTCATCGAGCGTGCCGAAACCGATGATGTGGCCGGTATTCGCTCCCGTACCCAGCGAAGGCGCAGGCTTGATCTGCGCGGCGGCGAGCGTGATGACGTCGGAGACGCCGTCCACCACCACGCCGACGACCCGGCTGGCCACGGTGAGGATGATCACCACCGTCGTATCGTTGTATTCCGCGCTCGCGAAATTGAACTTGACGCGCAGGTCGATGATGGGCACGACCACGCCGCGAAGATTGATGACGCCTAACAACCACTCCGGCGTATGCGGCACCTTGGTGACCTTGCTCCAGCCGCGGATCTCCTGCACGGTCAGGATGCCGACGCCGTATTCCTCACCGGCCAGCTTGAAGGTCAGGAATTGCTGGCTGTCGGCTGCCTCGATGGCGCCGCTTGCGTTCCCGGTGTTCATGGAAGAATTGCTCATGCGGCTTGCGGCTTCCTGGCGCCGCGCTCCTCTGGTGCTGCCTGGAAGCGGGTGATGACACCCGGAATGTCGAGAATCAGCGCCACGCGGCCATCGCCGAGCATGGTGGCGCCCGCAAGTCCCGTGACCTGCTTGAAATTGGTTTCCAGGCTCTTGATGACGACCTGCTGTTGCGACATGAGCTCGTCGACGAACAGGCCGACGCGCTTGCCGTCGGCCTCGACGATCATGAGCAGCCCGTCGAGCAGGTCGGTGTAATCCGGCTCGATGTCGAACAGGCTGTGCAGCCGCACGATGGGCAGATAGTCGTCGCGCAGGCGGAACACCTGTCCGCCGCTCGCCACGGCGTTGACGCGCTCGCGCGTCACCTGGATGGTCTCGACGATCGAGACGATGGGCACCACGTAGACTTCCTTGCCGACGCGCGCCAGCTGGCCATCGAGGATGGCGAGCGTGAGCGGCAGGCGAATGCGTATGGTGCTGCCCTGTCCCTGCGTCGAGAAAATCTGGATGTGTCCGCCGAGCTCGTTGATGTTGCGGCGGACCACGTCCATGCCGACACCGCGTCCGGACACGTCGCTGACGACGTCGGCCGTGGAAAAGCCGGGAGCGAAAATCAGGTTGAGGATGCGCTCCTCGGAGAGCTCGGCTTCGTTGGTGACGAGGCCGCGCTCCAGCGCCTTGGCGAGAATCTTGTCCTTGCGCAGGCCGCCACCGTCATCGCTGACTTCGACGATCACGTTGCCGCCCTTGTGATAGGCATGCAGGCTGATGGTGCCGTGCTCGACCTTGCCCGCGGCGACGCGTACGTCGGGCATTTCAATGCCGTGGTCGATGGAGTTGCGCACCAGGTGCACCAGCGGGTCTCCTATCTTCTCGAGCACGGTCTTGTCGAGCTCGGTCGTGTCGCCGGTGACTTTCAGCTCAATCTTCTCGCCGAGGCGCTGGCCCAGGTCGCGCACCAGGCGCGGGAAGCGGTTGAACACGAAACTGATGGGCAACATGCGCACACGCATGACGCTTTCCTGCAGCGCGCGCATATGGCGTTCGAGCTGCGCGAGTGCGCTGCGCAATTCACCCGCCTCGCGGCCTTCGAGCGGGGCGGCGAGCTGGCTCAATACGGATTGCGTGATCACCAGTTCGCCGACCGAGTTCAGCAACTCGTCGATCTTCTCGATGCTGACGCGAATCGATCCGCCGTCCGGGTTGGCGCTGCGCGTGGAAGCTTCGGCCGCAGGTGCAGGGACCGGCGCTGCGGGCGCCGCCGCGGCCGCGGCCGTGGCGACGATGGGAGCGGCCGGCGCGGAAGGCTCGCCGCCGACACGCTCGATGGTCAGTTCACATTCGGTTTCGGCCCACTCGAACACGGAGAGCACGGCGGCACGATCGATCTCGCCCTGGACCTCGAGGTTCCAGCGCATGCAGCAGACTTCAGGGTCCAGATCGTTGAGTGCGGGAATGCGCCCGGCATCCACCGACACCTTCAGGTTTCCAAGCGTCGCCAGCTCACGCAGGATCCGCAGCGGATCGTTGCCATGGCGCAGCAGTTCGGGACCGGGAACAAATTTTATACGCCAGCCCGGAAGCGGCTTGTCGCCTGACGCGGCGACTTTGCCCGGCGACGGCGCGGAAGCCGCGGCGGCCGGCGCGGCCGCGGTGCCGCTCTCACTCATGATGCGATCGAGCTCGGCGCGTAGTTTGGCAACGCCGGCGGAGTCGATCGCTTCCTTGCGTTGCGTGGCCGACAACATGGCGCGCATGGCGTCGCCCGAGCGCAGCAGCACATCGACGATCTCGGGACGCACCTGGCGTTTGCCGGCGCGCAGCTGGTCGAGCAGCGTCTCGAGCACGTGCGTGAACCCGGCCACATCGTTGAAGGCGAACGTCGCGGCGCCGCCCTTGATGGAATGCGCGACGCGGAAAATCGTGTTGATGAGTTCGGCGTCGACTTCACCGGCGGACAGCTTGAGCAGCGCCGCCTCCATCGAGTCGAGTGCCTCGAAGCTTTCCTCGAAGAAGATTTCGTGGAATTGCGTGAGGTCGAGCGTCATGCCGGGTACTCCAGCAGCGGGCCGACGCCGAGTAGTTCGATGGCCTTTTCGAGCGTGGCCGAACGTCCCGACCATTTGTAAGGCACACCCTTTTCGAGGCAGTCGAGTGCGAACGCCACCACGAGCTGCACGCCGGCGGTATCGACCATTTCGACGCTGCCGCCGTCGATCTCGTACGGTCCGGGCAACGCGGCCTGCGCGAGCATGTGGGCGCGCACCGCCGCCGCTTCCTGGATCGTGCACGCGGTGCCGAGGACCACGCGTCCGGGGCGAGGACGTGCTTCGGAAGCGGGAGCGGGAACGGCTGCGGCAGGCATTGCTGCGGAAGCCGTTACCGAGGGAGTCATTGTCGCGGGAGCCTTTGTCACAGGTACAACGGCAACAGCGCGAGCATGGCGAGGGGCCGCTGCCTTCGAGCGTGATTTCTTGCGCGTGACTTTCATGGATTCTGTAAAACCGGGTGAACGCGTATCCCGCGCCTGCATGACGTTGTCGGCGCAAATGGCCAAGTCGTTGAGGGGAAACCCATCACATCCCTGTCACGCGGTTCTCATGCCTTGGGGCTCGGCCCTACGGGGTTCGCCGCATTCGTGCAGTCGCCTTAGTAGTTTGGCTTCTGCGCGCGTCGTGCCGCAGCTCGCGACGATCTCTTCGACCGAGGAACCGCCGCGTGCCATACGGATCGCCGTTTCGTATCCGCGGGTATTCGACGCGGCCGAAGGAGCCGGACGCGCAGGCGGCGTCGGTACCTGGGCCTGAGCCCTGGCCTGGGCCTCGGCGTGGGCCTGGGCCTCGGTGAGCCGCGTTCCGAGAGCCTCGATCGAACCACCCAGCGCGATCACCTGGCCTGACAACCTGCGGATCTCACCGAGTGCCGTTTCCAGCCGCGCCGCTACCTGGGCGTGGGCCTGTGCGGCCTGGCGCCGCGCGCTCATCAGCGCCCAGGCAAAGACCGCGAAAGCGCCTAACAGCGGCAGCGTGCGCAGACCGTAGATCGACCAATCCGATGCGAATTCCATACACGAGCTCCTGACGTCCGCCGCTGGGGATCACGCGTCAAAGAGTCGACGGCATGAGGCGGCAAGGAGGAACGGAGCAGGAACCGTGCCAGCGCCTAATTTGACGGCTGGAATGAATCCACGCGGGCGGCGGCCACGGGTGTTGCGGTGGCCGGCGCGGCCGGCTGTGCGATGGGTGTGGCGGGAGGCTCCGGCTGCGCAGGTTCGCCCGGTTGCACGGGCTCGCTCGCCACGCCGCGGTCTTCACCGAATGCGTCTTCGGGTGCCTGGTCGCCGGCGAGGATCACGATCAGCACGCGACGGTTCGCGTTGCGCCCCTCGATCGTGTCATTGCTTTGCGCGGGGCGAAATTCACCGAGCCCGATGACGGCCAGCCGCGCCGGGTCCACGCCTCCCCTCGCGAACAGGTGCACGACGCTCGCCGCACGCGCCGCGGACAACTCCCAGTTCGACGGATATGCGGAGGTGCTGATAGGACGATTGTCCGTGTGGCCCTCCACGCGCACCGGGTTCGGATACTTGGCAAGCGTCTCGGCGAGAATGGTGAGCGGCGGCAAAGCCGCGCTGGAAAGCTTCGCGACGCCGCTCGCGAACAGGATATCGGTACGGATCTCGACTTCGACCCACGTGGAATGGCGGCGCACCGCGATCATGTCGGCGGCCACGAGCGGCGCCAGCGCCTTTTCGACTTCGTCGGCCACACGGCCGAGCGCGGGCGGAACGATGACCTTGCCGTCGGAATCGAGTTTGTCGGGGTTCTTGCGCCCGCCCGTGGCGATCTGACTGTCGACGGTGATCGCCTCGAGCATTTGGCGCGGCTGCCCGTTCAGGGTCGCCTGCTGCACGATCGACACGGCAATGTCGGCGCCCGAGCCGCGCGATTTCTCGCCCACGTTGACCGGCTCTAGCGTCCGCGGCGCGCCGCGGAATGCCGCCTGCAGCGAATCGGACAACACGCGGAACTTGCCCTCGTTGATCGTCGAGAGCGCGTACATGACCACAAAAAAAGCCAGCAGCAGCGTGACGAGGTCACCGTAGGGAATGGCCCACGCCTCGTGATTGGCGTGTTCTTCGTGTTTGTGCTTTCTAGCCATAAGAATGGTGCCAGGCACCGTTTCCTAGCAATCGGTGCCTGACACCATTAATGCAGGAAGCCATGCAGCTTGGATTCGATGGCGCGCGGGTTCTCGCCGAGCACGATCGACACGATGCCTTCGATGATCATCTCGCGCACCTGGGTTTGCTCGGCGACGATGCCCTTCAGCTTGCCGGCGATCGGCAGGAAGAACAGGTTCGCGAGGCCGATGCCGTAGATGGTCGCGGTGAACGCCGCGGCGATGCCCTGCCCGAGCTTCGAGGGG
>DASQJS010000107.1:0-14357 GCA_035630995.1 Steroidobacteraceae bacterium
GGCGCCACCGCGCAATTCACCGGCGCCCAGGGTCACCACGTGCACCGCGCCGGACGCGTCGACGTGGAACTGGAATTCATCGAAGGGAAACTGGACGGCGTGTGGATCGTCGGCCAGGCGGTCTCCATCTTCGAAACCGAGATGTCCTTCGACTGAATGGCTAGTGAGGTGCGAACCTGTTCGGGTCCACGCCCTCGCCCACCGCGCCCGGCTGCCAGCCATTCACATTGCGGATGATGCTGTCGGGGATCATCGCTTCATCCCAGCCCTGCGATTCCGGCGGTTCGTCTCCCACGCGCAGAATTGTCAGGCGCAGCGACGGCACTATCCACAACCGCTGCTTGCCGGCGCTTTCGAGCCACGCGACATCGCGCGCGGCGAACGTGCCGCCGACGCGCGTGAAGAAGCCCATCGTTGAACCCGCGTAGGCGGGCTTCAGCATGAGGCTGACGTAGCGCGGCGGCGTCAATTGATTGCCCTCGAAAACCCCGTTGTTGGCGAGAGCCTCGCCGATGCGCATCCAGTCACCGAGCCGGGCGCGAATGCAGCAACCCGCACGCGCGCCGCGCGCCAGCGAGAATTCGCCGGCGCCGACCGGGCCCCAGAGGCGCTCGGAAAGTAGTTTGTCGAATGGCTGCCCGAGCCTGGCCGAGAGCGCCATCGCGAGGATGTCGGCATTGAGTCCGGCGGGCGATTCGCCCTGCCTGAGCGCGGCATCCAGAGGCCAGGCGAGCAGCACCGGACGCAGATCTGTGCTCAACGCGTAACGCGACGCACGCGTCCCGGGCCAGGGCCTGCCGCCGGGCTTCGCAAAACCGCTGGAGCGCGTGACCAACTGACGCAGGCTGATCGCACCCCGCGGATCGTCTGCCCATTCGGCGATGTATCCGCCGAGCGGCGCATCCAGGTTGATCGATCGCTCGTCGTTCATCGCTATGCCGAGCAAGAGCGCGCTGAGCACCGGGGTGAATCCGGACAGATCCACGGGGGTATCGAGCGTGCTTCCGTCCCAGTACTTCTCGAACACGATGTGCCCGCCGTGGCCAATGACCAGTGCGCGCGTGTTGCGCGCACCCGCGTAATCGACGGCGGCCTGGATGCCGGCCATGGCGATGCCCGCCTCGGCGGGCGACACCTTGGGTTGCGGCGGACCCACCGGCATTGCCACCACGATGCGCGGCTCCTGGTACGCCACCGCGTCCTCGCCCGCAAACATCACCAGGGCGTGCCGGCGAGCATCGCCAAAGTTGAAGAGGAATACGGCCACGACAATCGCGACCGACAGCAGCAGCACCAGCTTCAATTTTTTCATGCCTCACCCAGTGCGTGTGTCATGACCACGCGCCCATCATTGACTTCCAGTACGTGCGTGGTGTGCGCGGGCCACTCCTCGCGATGATGCGTGGCGATGACACAGCTGCCGCCCTCGGCCAACCAGTCGTTGAGTCGCCGTGTCAGGTCCGCGCGCGTCGTCCGGTCCAGCCCCGCAAACGGTTCGTCGAGCAGTGCCAGCGTCGGTTCACGCGCCCAGGCGCGCGCAAACAATATTCGCCGCGCCTGGCCATAGGACATCTCGGCCAGCGTGCGACCACGCATGGAATACATTCCGAAACGGCGCAAGGCGCGCTCGGCGTGTTTGCGGTCGGCGGCCGTGATGGTGTCATTGAGACCGATGCTCGCGTAGCGTCCCGACGCCACCACTTCCATCACCGGCATCGCCGGCTTGTGCCAGGTTTGCAGGTGCGGAGCCACGTACGCGGTGCGCAGCTTGAATTTCTCGAGCGCCACGCCGGGTACGATGCCGGCGCGTACGATGCTGCCGCCCGACGCCACGGCGTGATCACCGTAGATAGTCCGCAGCAGCGTGGACTTGCCGGAGCCATTCGGCCCGTGCACCACCCAGCAGTCTCCGGCGCGCACTTCGAGATTGATGTCCGTGAGGATGTGCGCTTCGTCCAGGTGAACGTCAGCATGGCGCATGGCGACGACAATGCGGCGCTTGCGCGGCTTTTTCTTCGTGCTCGCGTGGCGTGAGTGGAATGCGCTCGCGTCCTGCTGCAATAACGCGCGAGCCCGGTCGGCTCGCATTCTGCCGCTTTGTTTCACGACGCCCTGCTCCAGCTCCAGCAGATGGGTCATCGAGGCGGGCACGTCTTCCCGGCGGTGCGTGGCGAACACCCAGGGCATCGATGAGCGCACGGTGCCGTTGAGCCAGGCCAGGAATCGCGCGTGGTTGCGCGAATCGAGCCCGTTGGCCACTTCGTCGAGCAGCAGCAGCTTCGGCCGGCTGGCGAGTGCGCGCGCGATGAGCACGAGCCGCCGCTCGCCATAAGAAAGAGTGAGAAACCGCCGGTCCGCGAGCGCGGCTATTCCCAGCCGCTGGAATAACGCGCCCACATGCTTGTCTTCGACCGGCGTGAGCTCGCGCATCGGAATGTCGGTGCGCTGTACGCCGGTGCCCACCACTTCACGCGCGCGAAAATTCCATTCGTAGTGCTCGTAACGATCCTGGCGCTCAGCGCCGACGTAGGCAATTTCGTCGCTCACGCCGGCGGGCATGTCGAAATTCTCGCCGCGCCATCGGTATCGTCGCAGCTCCTTGCCCGTGGGTTTGGGCCACACACTGCCCGCGAGCAGCTTCAGCAATTGGGTCTTGCCCGCGCCGTTGCCGCCGATGAGCAGCCAGCGCTGCCCTGGCTGGATACGCCAGTTCACATCGCGCAGCACCGCACGATCGCCGCGATCGAGGTCGATGCGTTTGAGCGTGAGGGAGAGTGAGTTTACTGCGCGCGAGCTCGACATGCCGGCGCGGGAGCTTACCGGCGAAACCCCGGCGGCGCGAGGCGCTTCAGGAAACGCTTAACGAAGCGGGCTGGTCGCCCGGCACGCGCGCATCGGGTGCGTAGGCCGGCTCGTCGGCGTGCCGGAACAGCATTTCGAAGTCCGCGGCCAGCACGCTGTCGAACAACTGCTCGATGTCATCCAGCACGAAATAGGTTTTCTGATACGAATCGATCAGGTAGTTGGTGCGCAGGACACGCTGCAGATCGAAAGCGATTCGCTGCGGGCCAGTGCCACGAGTGGCGTAGATGGTCTCGCCGCTCGAGGAGAGGATGCCGGCGCCGTATGCGCGCAGGCCGCGCGAAGTGTGCACCAGCCCGAACTCGACGGTGTACCAGTACAACCGGGCCAGCATCTTGAGCGCCGCCGGTGACTGCGCGTGGGCGCCGATGGCGCCATATGCCTGGATGAAGTTCGCGAACACGGTGTGCGCGAGCATGGGCACGTGTCCGAAGAAGTCATGGAACAGATCGGGCTCAACGAGATAGTCGAGCTCATCGCGCCGGCGCATCCACACGGTGACCGGAAATCGCCGCTCGGCCAGATGGGCGAAGAAGTCCGCCTCGGGAATGAGGCCAGGAACGCCGATCACTTCAAACCCGGTGAGGCGCTTGAGCCGTTCGCTCGCTTCTTCCAGAACCGGGATGCGGTGCGCGTCGGCACCTAACAATCGCAGGCCGGCCATGAACTCGGGCGCCGCGTGCTCGCCCAGCATCGAGAGCTGCCGCTCGTACAACGTGCGCCAGATGGCCTGTTCGTCGGCGGTGTAGCTGTCGTAGTTCTGGGGCAGCCGGAAATCCGCCGCGGCATGGGCGTAATCGCCGCGCAGTTTCACGGCCGACTGGGTCGGCGCAGCAGGTAATCGAGTCATGGCCGCATCTTCCTCCCGCCTCCTTGCAGGAATATGGCAATTTTCGTCAGGTAATACCGCAAAATATGGTGGGATTCACTACGTATCCGACAGTTTATGATTAAATCCACCAATTATGAAGCTCGACAAGACGGATCGACGAATCCTGGATGTCCTCCAGCGGGATGGGCGGATCAGCGTCACCGACCTTGCCGAAAAGGTCGGCCTCTCGGCGACGCCGTGCGCGCGGCGGATCCGGCAACTCGAAGATTCGGGGCTCATCCAGGGGTATGCCGCCATCGTCGACCCGAAACGCGCGGGCCAGACCATCCAGGCCATCGTGCAGATCAAGCTCGAGCAGCACTCCGATGAAATCGTGGAGCGATTCCGGAGAACGCTTATCGACCGGCCCGAGGTGCTCGCCTGTTACACCATGACGGGAGAAATGGACTTCCTGCTGCACATCATCGTGCGCGACATCGAAGCGCTCTCGGACTTCACCATGCGCCGGCTGTTGCGGGTCAGCGGCGTTCGCGATGTCACATCGTCCATCGTGCTCGAAACCGTCAAACGCTCACCGGTCATCCCGCTGGAAGAACTGGCGCCAGAGTAGACCAAAGGCGTCGTTGCGCCATCGCGGTGGACAGTAGTCAGTGCGGGAGGCGTGCCAACACGTATGCCACCACGCCGTCGCAGCGCTCGGCGCCAAAATCGAAAATCTCGGAGCTTTCGCCTTCCAGCCGGCGAGACAGATCCACCCGCAGCAGTCGTTGTGCGCGAAACAGTCGCGTTCGCACGGTGGCGGCGTTGACGCCGAGACACTCCGCGGTCTCGCGTACGTCCAGCCCTTCGACGGCGCGCAACACGAAAACCGTGCGGAAGTTTTCCGGCAGCGCGTCGATGGCGTGCTCGAGCAGCGCGCGCGCATGGGCCGCTTCCAGGAATTGCTCCGCCGAGGGGGCATCACTGGCCGTGGCCTCTTCGACCGCCATTGCGTCGTCGCCAGCGTCTTCGAGCGAAATCGTGTCGCCGCGAACGCGCCGGCGCATCATCAATGCCTCGTTGAACGCCACGCGAGAAAGCCAGGCGCCAAACCTGCCGCTGGGTGTGTAGCTGTCGAGCTTGGTGAAAGCGCGCAGGTAGGTTTCCTGCACCGCATCCTGCGCGGCGTCGCTGTCACGCAAGACACTGCGCGTGACACGAAATAATCTGCGGTTGTGTCTGCGCATGAGGGCCTCGAACGCCAGCAGATTGTGCTCACAAGCGAGCGCGACGAGCCGGTCATCCGTCAGATCGCTCAGGGAGCGCCACCCGGCGGGTTGCTGGGCAGGGCTCGCGCCTGCACTAAGTGTTGGGGCCATGGCGTAACAATGCTCCGGAGCCTGGGTCTGTTCCCGTGCGGACTCAGTTAGGTATATACGGAACCCCATGAAACGACGTTACAAAGTTCTGTTGTGGGCTGCCGGCACCGTGGGCGTGGCGGTAATCGGTCTGCGGCTGGTACTGAGCCACGACTCGCCTTGCAGCGCCGCTCCAACACTCGCCGAGGGCGATACCCCCATGAAGGGCTGGGTGCACCGATGCTACGGCGGCCCGGACATCGTGCAATACGAAGATTTACCCAAACCTGTGTCAGCGGACGATGAAGTCATCGTGAAAGTTCGCGCCGCCTCCGTGAACCCGCTGGACTGGCACTACATGCGCGGAAAACCGTACGTCATGCGCTTGATGGGCTCGGGAGTGGGTAGTCCCAAAGATCCATTGCTCGGCGTGGACTTCGCCGGGGTCGTGGAGTCCGTCGGGAAAAGCGTCACGAAATTCAAACCCGGCGACGAAGTGTTCGGCGGACGTGACGGCGCGTTCTCCGAGTACGTTCGCGTACGCGAGAGCCGCAATATCGCGCTGAAGCCCGCCAACATTTCATTCGAAGAGGCCGCAGCGGTCCCGATCGCGGCAATCACCGCCCTGCAGGCGGTGCGCGATTCCGGAAAGCTCAAGGCCGGCGAGAAAGTCCTGGTGAACGGCGCATCTGGCGGTGTCGGCACTTTCGCCGTGCAGATCGCCAAGTCGATGGGCGCCGAGGTCACCGGCGTGTGCAGCGGCCGCAATGTCGAGCTGGTGCGCTCACTCGGTGCCGATCACGTCATCGACTACACCAGGGAAGACTTCACGGCAGGCGCGACGAAGTACGACTTGATCGTCGACAACGTCGTCACGCATTCGTTTTCCGACTATCGCCGCGTGCTCACTGATTCCGGGCGCTTTGTCATCGTTGGTTCCAACAACGACGGTGATTACCTGGGCCCCATGTCCGATGCGCTCAAGGCCGGCATCTATGACCCGATGGTGAGCCAGGAATTCGGGTTCATGATGTCGTCGATGAAGCCGGAAGATCTAACTACACTGCGCGACATGCTGGAGGCCGGGACGATCCGCTCGATAATCGATCGCACGTACAGATTCAGCGAAGTGCCGGAGGCGATCCGGTACGTTGAGACGGGGCGGGCTCGCGGAAAGGTCGTCGTCAAATTCGACTGACCTCTGGGATATTGCGCGCCCGGACAGAACCTAATTCAAAGGCTTCGATTTGCTCGCCTGCTCCAATGCGGCCAGAGCTCGCGCTCCTCGATCATCGTTCATCGAATACAGATCGACGGGGTCCCCAATCCAGGTTTTGAGACTGCCCGTATCCTTGTCTGGCTCCGGAGCTAGAGCGGCCTTGGAGAGCACGAACACGGCGTAACGCTCGCCGATGCGCATGGGAATGTCAGTGTTGCGAATAGGCACGTCGCCGAGCATGAGATCCAGATGCACCACGTGCGTTGGCGCGGATTCGGCGGAACCGTTTTTCTTGATCTCGTCACGCAGCAACATCACGCGTTGTTCATACTGGTTCTTGGCTTCTTCGGTGTCGATTGATTCCGCCGCCGCCTCAAGCTGCTCGAATTCGTCGAGGCTTTTCTGCGGGTGCGCGCCGGCCGTCTTTCCGCCCGTCAGATAGCTGTCAATCGAGATGCGCGCAACATTTCCGACTAGAGAGTCCTTGTACTGCTTCCCGATCCTGAACGTGAAGATGCGGGTATCGCTGCCTCCAGACTTGGAATCCTGAACAGCCTCGAGCTGACCAACGAACACGTAGGCGGCTCGATCGAAAGACGTTCGCACCTTCGTCTCGATGACCAACTCCCAACATCCTTTCTGGCCGGCCAGACAGGCGATCGGTTCGGCGCGGCTAGTGGAGAGAATTCCGATCGACACCACCAGGATCAGTACAAGTGCTTGCAACAGCCGACCATGTTTGGGCATCCAGCGCATTTCGCCAGTGCAAGTCATTCGTCACCTCTTCACTCGTGCTGTTGTTATAGCGGACACCGTATTGAAAAGGCCGGTTGATCCGACGACGGATGACCGGCCTTTTAATTTCAATCTGGCGCGCCCGGACGGATTCGAACCGCCGACCACCTGGTTCGAAGCCAGGTGCTCTATCCAGCTGAGCTACGGGCGCGTGGGCGGGCATTGTAGCCGTACTGGCTGTCCCGGTGGTTCTCCTTGGCGCGGGGCGCTTTTGTCGGCAGGATGCGCTCCGATGGCAAAAAAGTTCTATGTCGTGTGGCGAGGCGTCAAGACCGGCGTATTCCATGACTGGCCCACCACGCTGGCGCTGGTCGACGGTTTTCCCGGCGCTCAATACAAATCGTTTCCGACGCTTGCGGAAGCAGAAGTGGCATTTCGCCGCGGCCCACCCGCACGCAACACCGCCACGGGAGCCAGCAAACCACGCATTGTGCGCACAGACCACGCGGACGCCGTCGCGGCATTCGACACGGTCATCTTCTGCGACGGCGCCTGCGAACCGAATCCGGGAAAAGCGGGTTCGGGCATGGCGGTTTATCGCGCCGGCGAGCTCGCAAGCCTCTGGTACGGCGCCTACAACCCCGCCGGAACGAACAACACCGCCGAGCTCAATGCACTGCTGCACGCGTTGCAGTTCGCCAGGACCGAAATCGATGCGAAGAGGACCGTGCAGGTGCGCAGCGATTCATCGTATGGACTGAACGCCGTGACGAAATGGGCTGCGGGCTGGAAGAAACGCGGCTGGCGCAAGGCGGACGGAGAGATCAAGAACCTCGAAGTCATCCAGGAACTGTATGCGCTCTATCAGGAGATCGAGGACGACGCCGTTCTCCTGCACGTGAGCGCGCACGTTGGCATCGAAGGCAATGAGCTCGCGGATCGAATGGCGATGCTCGCGGTCGAACGTCGCGAGGTGCAATGGCGTGAATACGACGGTGCGCTGGATATCGACAAACTGTTGAAAATGCGTCCGGGCTGAATCGCGAACTCATTGCAGGCTGCGCAGCGGGCGGAAGAATTCCCGAATGTCACGCGCCAGCGCATCCGGCTGCTCCATCGCCGCGAAGTGACCGCCCTTGGGGAACTCAGTCCAACGCTGCACATTGAAGAATCGCTCTGCCCACTCGCGAGGCGGGTGCGAGAGATCCCTCGGGAACATCGCGAAGCCTGCCGGCACCTCATGCGACCCGAGTTTTTGTTTGACCACCTCGGCGATCCAGCGCGGGGGGCCAGCGTTCAGCACGTCGAAGTAAGGCATGAATGCACGGCCGATGCTGCCCGTGACCCAATACACCATCACGTTGGTGAGCATCTCGTCGCGTGTAAAGCAGGCATCGAGATCGCCATCGCAGTCGCTCCAGCGCTGGAATTTTTCGGTGAGCCACGCCGCGAGCCCGATCGGGGAATCATTGAGTCCGTCGGCCAGGGTCTGCGGCTTGCGGCCCTGGATCATGGCGTAGGCGCCGTGCTCCTGCTGGAACCGCTGGATGTGCTCCACGTATTCACGTTCGACCGGCCGCAAATCGGCTGGCGTCTTCAACGAATGCCAGAACGGCACATCGGTGAGGTGAATTCCGATCACTGAATTGGAATGGCTGCGGGCGATGTGTTCGGTGATGGTGCTGCCCCAATCGCCGCCGTGTGCACCGAAGCGTTCGTAACCCAACACCTCTGTCATGAGCGCGTGCCAGATGTCGTTGACGCCGAACAGTCCGCTCCTGTGGCGATGTTCGTGCGAAAACCCGCACCACGGGAGACTCGGAACGACGACGTCGAACGCGTCTTCGGCCTGTCCGCCATGCGCGGCCGGGTCCGTGAGCATCGGAATGATCTTGAGGAACCGAGTGAAGGAGTCCGGAAACCCGTGCGTGAGAATCAGCGGCAGCGGCGGCTTGCCTCCCGCATGGTTCCGGGCACGCTCGTGAATGAAATGAATATCGGCGCCGCGAACCTCTGCGCGAAACTGTCCAAATTGATTCAGCTTCCTCTCTTCGAGGCGCCAGTCGTAGTGGTTGCGCCAATGTTCGAGCAGGTCACGTAGATAGGCGGGGCTGGCGCCGGCGTCCCATCCTTCGGGCCCCTGCTCAGGCGGCAATCGAGTGGCCGCCAGGCGCACGTCGAGATCGGCGAGAATCGGATCGCCAACGCTGATTTCAAACGGCCTTGCGCGCGCGATATCCATCGAGTGCCCGCTGGCCGAGTGGATCGGCAAGTGAAACCACGAACCCCTTGAGGTCGGAAGCGAACTCCGCGGGCCGTTCCCAGGCGCCGAAGTGCCCACCGGATTGCATCTCGGTCCATCGCACCACATTGAGCGTGCGTTCGGCCAGGCGGCGCGGCAGGGCGCCGACCATGTCCCGCGGAAACAGCGCGAGCGCCACCGGGCAATCCACGTGTTCGCCCTTCCCGAGCGACGGCTGCCGCGCTTCCGCGATGTAGCCGTAGATGGACGACTGGATGGTCTGTGTGACCCAGTAGATAGTGATGTTGGTCAGCATCTCGTCCTTGCTGAAACTCTGCTCGAGATGCCGCGGCGAATCGCACCAGGAGTGAAAGCGATCGACGACCCACGAGGCGAGACCAGCCGGTGAATCGTTCAGGCTCGCAGCCAGTGCGCGCGGCTGCGACATTTGAACCGCCGCATAGGCGCCATCCTCCATGAATTTCCTCTGGACCGCGGCTACGTATTTTTTCTCGATGTCCGTGAGATCCCCGCCGTGTTCGTGCCAGCCGATATCGGTGAGATGAATGCCGATCACCGAGGCGGGAAACTGGATCGCCATGCTCTGCGCGATAGCGCTGCCACCGTCTCCACCCGCCACGATGAATTGTTCGTAGCCGAGCACTTCGGTCATCAGGCGATGCAGGAGCCAGGCCGACGTCTTGATCGACGGCACTTCGGATGGCGGACCCACCTGCCCCGTGAAGGCAAAACCGGGCAGCGACGGCACGACCACATCGCAGGTGAGGTCATCCGCATAGTCATCCTGCGCGCCGACGAGCAGTGGAATCACGGCTCGATAACGCAGGAATGAATCCGGCCAGCCATGCAGCAACAGCACGGGCACCGATCGGACGCTCAGCCCGGGCTCGTGAATGTAGTGCAGCCTGGCGTCATCGATGTCCGCCACGAATTGCGCGAACTGATTGAGCTCACGCTCATGCCGGCGCCAGTCGTATTCGTCGCGCCAGTAGCCGATCAGGGCTTCGAGGTAGTCGGGATCGCTGCCGCCTTTCCATCCTGCGTTGTCGAGCACCCGCACCCGGCGCGTGCGATGCAGACGGACCCGCAGGTCGTCCAGAACCTGCCTGGAGATACCGATGCGATACGGCTGCGTCGATGCCAGCGTGACCATGCAAACAGCCTACTCGCGAAGTCGGTCATCCTTCTGGCGCACCTGCCGTCGTTCGAGTCTGACGACAGCAAAAAAGGCGTCCCTGATGAGAGACGCCTTTTGCTGCGCCGCTCAGAACTTCGCTCGAACCATCAGCCGCACGTCGCGGCCGGGCAGGATCACCTCGTCCTTGTTGAGAGACACTGCGTTGCGCTGGAGACGGTCGGTCAGGTTGCGTCCGACGAGCGCGATTTCGATGTCTGGGCTCTTCTCGAACGGACGCCACATCGCCTGCGCGTCGACCGACACGAAGCCTGCAGTTGGCGTTTCGGCGGTGGCCAGATTGTCCTCGCGCGGTCCGGTGTACTTGACGAGAAATCCACCACCGAGCTGCTGCCCATCCCAATTGAGGCCGAGCCCTACGTGGTATGGGGAAATGCGCGGCACCTCGCCGCCGTCATCGAGCGTTGCGCGCACGTAGTCCGCCAGCAAGATGCCTCGGAGTGGTGCGCCAGCGGCCTCGATCAGGTCGATGGTCGCGCGCGCCTCAGCGCCCCAATACAGCGCATCGCGCTGTTCGTACATGAGCTCATCGAGTTCCCCGCTATCGTCGTCGACGCAAATACCCTCGTCGTCGCAGGTTCGGCCAGTCAGGTTCCCAAAGATGTAGTCGGTGAAATCCGATCCCCATACGGCCACTTCGAATCTGGATTTCTCCGTGTCATAGCGCAGCGTCGCTTCGAGGGAATTTGCGCGCTCCTCGTCGAACTCGGGGTTGCCGGTTTCGAAGGTGGCGGTCGCTTCGTGCGGCCCGCGTGCGTACAGCTCGGTCTGCCCCGGCGCGCGCGCGGCGCTCGATGCAGTGAATCCAAGTCGCAGCGCATCGGTGGCGTCGAACAACAGCCCGGCCGACGCACTGATGGGGGTGAAGCTGCGCGATGTCGCGACGTCGTCTCCCGGCGTGCCGTCTACGTCCACAGATTCGACCCGTGCACCGATATGCAAATGCAGCCGCTCTGACAGCGGCGCATCCGCGAAGGCGAACGCTGCCGCCGTCCTGGTTTCGGTAGGAAGTAGATAGTCCTCGCCCTCTCCCAGCGCCGAGAAATCCCGGTTCTGGAACTGCACACCGAGCGCGGCGGCGGAAAATGGGCCCAGGGCGCCAAACAGGGCCTCGGCGCGCGCATCCCACTCGTCATCCTTGAACGTCGAGCCAACCTCCCCGGTCTCGAGTTCGATTTCGCTGTGTTCGTAGTCCGCGTGACCCCCTTCGATCGTCAACGTGTGAAACGCACCGATCTCGGGCGCGAACGACGTGCGTAGCAACTCCTTCGTCTGCTTCATGTCGATGAAAGCGCCTTCGCCGGGAATTCCGTACTCGGAGTCATAGTGGATCACTGCGGCGCCGACGCGGTTCTTGTCGAAGAGATAGGAACCGCCGAGGGAATAGCCATTGCCGCGAAAGAACGAATTCGTCATCGTGCCATCGGGAGTATCGTAGTCATGCGACTCCCGCTTGAAACCATCGGCATGGATGGCGAGCGACCCCACGCGGCCGTCCAGCAACGCGGAACCCTGGCGCGTGTCCGCGTTCGTGCCGTAAAGACCGGTGAGCTCCGCCGCAAAGGGTTCGTCCGGCAGAAGCCTCGGCACGCGGTTGTTGATGGCGTTGACGACTCCGCCGATGGCCTGGCTGCCATATCGCAGCGTCGCCGCCCCGCGTATGACTTCGATTCGTTGTGCCGACAAAGGATCGATCGGAATTCCATGGTCCGGACCAACGTCTGCGACATCGAAGCTGCCGATGCCGTCTTCGAGCGTACGCACCCGGCTCGCATCGAATCCACGAATGACGGGCCGGCTGGACCCGGACGCGAAACCGGTGCCGGTCACGCCCGGAGTGTTGGCGAGCGCATCGGCGAGATTGGCGCCACCGGCTCGCAGGATTTCGTCCCGGTCGACGGATTCGACGATGGTGGCGAGCTTGTCTTCGGGCGTGATCGGTGAGGCACTGACGACTACCGTATCGATGGAAGACGCGGGGTCAGCGGCATAAGTGGTCGCGCTGCAGACAGTTGTCGATAGCAACAACAAGGCCCGAACGGGCTTCAGCATGGTCATGGAAAATCTCCTTCCGAAACTAACAAACACGCGGCGCGATACGCCGGCGTGGAATCACTTGTTGATCAGGAAGGATTGGGTGGGGCGCGGGAACGGAACGCCGTGAAGGCGCGCTGAGGAACGCTGACGACCGCGGCGAATTCGAGCGCGCGCTCGTGGGAAACATGGACCGCCAGCAGCACAGTGGGCGCGCCGCCCACCATGTTCTGCAGCGGTGCGAACGAGGCGCACTGGCCGCAAAGCTGGGCCGGAGTGGGTGTGGCGTGCGGATCCGATTTGAGGTGGCTGCTGGCGTGCACCACCATGCCGAGCTGGGCGACCAACATCGCCAGCGACAGCACATGCACGAACCAACGGCGATTGCGTCGAATCAGGGGGCCTCCGCGCGTGAGTATTCCCGCAAGAGCTGTTATCGACAAGCTCCCTCTACGGTGCCGGGCCGGGAAACCGGGATAACTTTTCGTAATTTTGAGGAGCGTCGCGAGGTTACGGCGCTGGAAGGTTTTCCCGGTTTCCCGGCCCGGCACCGCTAGTGAGAGTCGCGCGTCACGGTAGTACCGCTGCCGCCGACGAGGAAGTCGAGGTCAGCGCCTTTGTCGGCCTGCTGCACGTGCTCGACATAAAGCTTGTAGTAGCCACGCTTCGGCGGCTCCGGGGCTTTCCACTCCGCGCGCCGCCTGGCGAGTTCGGCCTCGCTCACGTCGAGATGCAGCTTTCGCGCCGGGACATCGAGCTCGATGATGTCACCGGTCCTGACCAGCGCCAGCGGCCCGCCGGCAGCAGCCTCGGGCGCGACGTGCAGTACGACCGTGCCATACGCGGTACCGCTCATGCGCGCATCGGAGATGCGCACCATGTCGGTGATGCCCTTGCGCAGCACCTTGGGCGGCAACGCCATGTTGCCGACCTCGGCCATGCCGGGATAACCCTTCGGCCCGCAGCCCTTGAGCACCATGATGGAGTTCTCGTCGATGTCGAGACTCTCATCGTCGATCTTGGATTTGAACTCTTCAATGGTCTCGAACACCACGGCCGGGCCGCGATGCCTGAGTAGTTTGGGCGTGGCGGCCGAAGGCTTGATGACCGCGCCATCGGGCGCGAGATTGCCGCGCAGGACGGCGATGCCGGCGTTCGCCTTGAACGGATCGTCGAAAGCCTTGATGACGTCGCGATTCCACACGGGCGCGTTGGCGATGTTCTCGCCCATGGTCTTGCCATTGGCGGTCATCGCACTCTTGTTGAGCACGCCTTCGATTTCCTTGAGCACGGCGGGCAACCCACCCGCGTAGTAAAAATCTTCCATGAGGTACTGGCCCGATGGCTGCAGGTTCACCAGGCACGGCAGCGTCGAGCCGTGACGATCCCAGTCTTCGAGCTCGAGCTTGACGCCGAGCCGCCCCGCGATGGCTAACAAGTGCACCACGGAATTCGTGGAACCACCGATGGCGGCGTTGGCCTTGATGGCGTTTTCGAAAGCCTCGCGCGTGAGGATCTTCGACAGCAGCAGATCTTCCTTCACCATCTCGACGATGCGCCGGCCGCTCAACTGCGCCAGCCGGTAACGCCTCGAGTCGACGGCGGGAATCGCCGCGTTGCCAGGCAGTGAGACGCCGAGCGCCTCGACCATGCTGGCCATCGTCGAGGCGGTGCCCATGGTCATGCAGTGGCCCTTGGAGCGATGCATGCACGATTCGGCGGCGGTGAATTCTTCCTGGCTCATCTTTCCGGCGCGCACGTCTTCGGACATCTGCCACACGCCGGTTCCCGATCCGATCTGCTTGCCGCGGAATCGCCCTGACAACATCGGTCCGCCGGAAATTCCGATGGTCGTCAAGTCGCAGCTCGCCGCGCCCATG
>DASQJS010000108.1:0-4203 GCA_035630995.1 Steroidobacteraceae bacterium
TGCCCGCGAAGTTCGAAGTAGGTGCGTGTGACCTCAGCCGTCACGATCACCTGTACGTCCTGCAGGGCGGCTTCCTCGGCGCCGAGATCGGCCTTGCTGGCTTCGAGACCGCGGCGCACGCCGCCGAAGAAGTCGAGTTCCCAGAATGCATCGAAGCCCGCATCGTAGAGTTCAGCGTCGCGCGCGATGTTGGGAGTGACCGCATTCGAAGAGCGCGTCTTGGTGTACCCGCCGCCGACATTGATGCTGGGGGCGAGGTCGAACGCCGCATCGCGTCGCAGTGCCCGTGCCTCGTACACGCGCGTCAGCGCGATACGCAGGTCGTGGTTCGACGCGAGCGCTTCGCTCACGAGCTTGTCGAGCTCGGAGTCTGCGAACGTCTGCCAGAACTGCGCATTGCCCTGGTCCGCGGAGTAGGTGGCTTCGAGCTGGTCGAATTTCTCCGCGGCCTTTGTCTCCGGCGGCTGGTAGTTCGGGCCCACGGCGCAGGCAGCCAGGACTGCGGCTGCGAGCGGGGCCAACAGGAAACGGACGTTACGCATGAGCGGAAACCTCTTCGATCTGCGCCGGTTCGACCTTCGTCTTCTCCCGGCGCAGCAACACATAGAACACGGGCGTCAGCAGCAGACCGAATACGGTGACACCGATCATTCCCGAGAACACCGCCGCACCCATGGCGCGGCGTACTTCGGCGCCGGCGCCCGAGGCGACGACCAGCGGCAATACGCCCATGACGAACGCGATGGACGTCATGACGATGGGACGCAGGCGCAGGCGGGCGGCTTCGAGCACCGCCGAGACGCGATCGCGGCCTTCGTCCTGCAGATGCTTGGCGAACTCCACGATCAGGATGGCGTTCTTGGACGCGAGGCCCACCAGCACCAGGAACCCGATCTGCGTGAAGATGTTGTTGTCACCACCCTGAAGCTTGATGCCCACGAGGCCGGCCAGCAGCGCCGTCGGCACGATCAGCAGAATCGCGAGTGGCAACGAGAAGCTCTCGTACTGGGCGGCGAGCACCAGGAACACGAACAACACGCACAGCGGGAAGACGAACAGGGCGGCATCGCCCGCATCGATCTGCTGGAACGCGAGATCCGTCCACTCGTAGGTCATGCCCGCGGGCAGATTCTCGTCGAGGATCTTCGAGATGGTTGCCTGTGCTTCGCCCGAGCTGTGACCCGGCGACGGACCGCCGTTGATGTCGGCGCTCGAGTAGCCGTTGAAGCGCTCGACGATGTCCGGACCGAAGGCCTCCTTGACGGAGATCATCGAACCGAGTGGGACCATCTCTCCGGCGGCGTTGCGGGTTTTAAGCGAAGCAATGTCATCCACCTGCGAACGGAACGGCGCATCCGCCTGCGCCACCACACGGTAAGTACGGCCAAATCGGTTGAAGTCGTTGACATAGAGAGACCCCAGGTTGACTTGCAGCGTCTGGAATACGTCGTTGAGGTTCACGCCCTGGCGCTTGACCTTGAGGCGATCCACATCGACGTCGAGCTGCGGAACGTTGATCTGATAGCTGGAGAACACACCGGCCAGCGAAGGATCCGCCCAGGCCTTTTGCAACGCGGTCTGCACGGCGCCGTACAACGCTTCGGCGCCACGGTTCTGCCGGTCCTCCACGTTGAGCTTGAATCCGCCCAATGTGCCAAGCCCGATGACGGGCGGTGGCGGGAATACCGCAATGTATGCGTCCTGGATGGACGCGAACTTCTGGTTGAGCGCGCCGGCAATGGCGCCGGCGGTGAGACCCTTGCGCTCATCGAAGTCCTTGAGCGGGAAGAACACCAGCGCTGCACTGGACTGCGCGGCGAAACCGTTCGCCGATACGCCGGCAAACTGAACGGAGTCGAGCACTCCGGGCTCCTGCTTCGCGATCTCGCCCATGCGGCGCACCACTTCGTTGGTGCGATCGATGGACGCGGCCGGTGGCAACTGCACGACGCCAACCAGGTACAGCTTGTCCTGCTGCGGAATGAACCCCGCCGGCGTCTGGTAGAAGCCGAGCACCGTGAGCGCAACCAGGCCGGCATAGACGGCGATGGCGATCGGCGCACGTTTGACTGTCTTCGTGGCGCCGCGGGAATACGCGTCACTCGCCCGGGCGAACACCTTGTTGAAGCGAGCGAAGAACCGGCCGAATACCTTGTCGATGCCGCGCGTCAGCGCGTCCGGCTTGGCGCCGTGTGGCTTGAGCAGCAGCGCGGCCAGTGCCGGCGACAGCGTCAGCGAATTGAACGCCGAGATCACGGTGGAGATGGCGATGGTCAGCGCGAACTGGCGATAGAACTCGCCCGTGAGGCCTTCGACGAACGCCACCGGAATGAATACGGCGCACAACACCAGCGTGATGGCGATGATCGGGCGACTCACTTCGCTCATGGCCTTCTTGGTCGCCTCGAGCGGCTTGAGCCCGTTCGCTATGTGGCGCTCGACGTTTTCCACCACGACGATGGAGTCATCCACCACGATGCCGATGGCCAGCACCAGTCCGAACAGTGACAGCGTGTTGATCGAGAAGCCGAGTGCGTAGAGCACCGCGAATGTGCCGATCACCGACACGGGAACCGCGACCAGCGGAATGATCGACGCCCTCCAGGTCTGCAGGAACAGGATGACCACGAGCACGACGAGCAGCACGGCCTCCAGCAAAGTCTCGACCACGGCATCGATGGACTGACGTACGAACTGCGTCGGGTCGTAGATAATCTTGTAGTCCATGCCTTCGGGGAAACTCTTCTTCAGGGTCTCCATGTCGGCGCGGACTTTGTTCGAGAGCTCGAGTGCGTTCGAGCCGGGCGCCTGGTAGACAGGAATCGCGACTGCGTTTTCGTTGCCGAGCAGCGACTGAGTGGCGTAGGTAGCCGCGCCGAGTTCGAGGCGCGAGATATCGCGCAACCGCACGACTTCGCCGTTCTGGCCGGTCTTGACAACGACGTCGCCGAACTCTTCTTCGTTTTCGAGTCGGCCTTGCGTATTGAGCGCCAGCTGGAATTCGGAGCCTTCGGCGGGCGGCGCGCCGATCTGGCCGGCGGCCACCTGCACGTTCTGTTCGCGGATGGCCGCGACCACATCACCGGTGGTCAGGTCGCGCGCGGACATTTTTTGCGGATCGAGCCAGATACGCATGGCGTAATCGCCGGCGCCGAACACACGCACGTCGCCCACACCATTCAGGCGGGCCAGCGTGTCACGCACGTTCAGCGTGGCGTAGTTGCGCAGGTACAGCGAGTCGTAGCGTCCATCGGGCGAGTTCAGGTGCACCACCATCAGGAACGCGGGCGAACTCTTCAGCGTGGAAACGCCGATGGCTCGCACCTCTTCCGGCAGGCGGGGCAAAGCCTGCGCCACGCGGTTCTGGACCTGCACCTGGGCGCGATCGATATCCGTGCCGATGCGGAACGTGACGGTCAGCGCCAGCGACCCGTCGATGGTCGCCTGGGATGACATGTAGAGCATGCCCTCGACGCCGACGATTTCCTGTTCGAGCGGTGCGGCCACCGTCTCGGAAATCACCTTGGGATTGGCGCCGGGGTAGGCGGCTCTCACCACCACCGAAGGCGGCACTACTTCCGGGTACTCACTGATTGGAAGTTTGAAAAGCGAGATGGCGCCCGCGATGAGGATAAAAGCCGACAGGACCGATGCGAACACCGGCCTGTCGATGAAGTAGCTCGAAAATTTCATTGGCGTCTCGCTAATTATTCGGGGTCAGGCACCGTTTCCTGGGAAACGGTGCCTGGCACCATTTCAGTTCTGGGCGACCATGGTCTGGCCACCGCGGCGCGGCTCACCCATGGCCACGAGCTGCGGTGTCACGGGCATGCCGGGGCGCACCTGCTGCAGTCCCTTGACCACGATGACGTCGTTCGCCTTCAGGCCTTCACGCACCACGCGCAGGCCGTCGACGAGCGGGCCGAGCTTCACCGGGGTGTATTCGATCTTGTTCTCCGCGCCGACGCGCAGCACGAACTTGACGCTCTGGTCGGTGCCGATGGCGCTGTCGTTGATCAGCAGCGCGTCGTACTGGCCGCTGCCGATGAGTTTCACGCGCGCGAACATGCCGGGGGTGAAACGCCGGTCGGCGTTCTTGAACAGTCCGCGCGCGTGAATGGTGCCCGTGTTCGGGTCGAGCTCGTTGTCGAGGAAGACCATGACGCCTTCGTGCGGATGGCCCTGTTCATTGGCGCTTCCGAC
>DASQJS010000109.1:0-2801 GCA_035630995.1 Steroidobacteraceae bacterium
TGGAACCAGTGGCTGTTCCTGCGCATGCTCGAGAAGGGCATCGCTTATCGCAAGACTGGCGTCGTCAACTGGGATCCCGTGGACCAGACCGTGCTCGCCAATGAGCAGGTGATCGACGGCCGCGGCTGGCGCACCGGCGCCCTGGTCGAGAAGCGCGAAATCCCGATGTACTACCTCGGCATCACCAGGTATGCCGACGAATTGCTGGGCGATCTCGACAAGCTTCCGGAGTGGCCCGAGCGCGTGAAGACGATGCAGGCCAACTGGATCGGCAAGTCCGAAGGCTGCGGGATCTCATTCCCGTTCGCACCGGACACCCGGTCGCTCATGAATGCCGATGGCGCGCTCAAGGTGTTCACCACGCGCGCGGACACCTTGTTCGGCGCGTCGTTCATGGCGATCGCCGCCGAGCATCCCATCGCGTTGGCGGCCGGCGCCCGGAATCCGGCGCTGCAGACGTTCATCGATGAATGCCGCCGCGGCAGCACGATGGAAGCCGACATCGCCACGCAGGAAAAGAAGGGCATGCGCACCGGGCTCCACGTGCTGCATCCATTCACCGGCCAGATGGTCGAGGTCTGGGTGGCAAACTACGTGCTCATGGCCTACGGCGAAGGCGCGGTCATGGGTGTGCCGGCTCATGACGCACGCGACTTCGAGTTCGCAATCAAGAACAAGTTGACCGTGATGACGGTCATCAATTCGAAGACGGGCGCATACGACAAAGTGGTCGAGCCCTGGATCGACGCGTACACCGAGTACGGCATCACGGTGAATTCCGGCGTGTTCGATGGGCTCGAGTTCCAGGCGGCGGTCGATGCCATTGCCGCGGCCCTGGAAAAGAAAGGTCTCGGGCGCAAGCGTACGCAGTGGCGCCTGCGGGACTGGGGCATCTCGCGCCAGCGTTACTGGGGTTGTCCGGTGCCGCTCATCCATTGTGCCAAGTGCGGCGTCGTGCCCGTGCCCGACGACCAGCTTCCCGTGGTGCTGCCGGAGGGCCTGGTGCCCGATGGCTCGGGCAATCCGCTCAACAAGACGCCGAGCTTCTACGAATGCAAGTGTCCCAGGTGCGGCGCGGATGCGCGGCGCGAAACGGACACCATGGACACCTTCGTGGACTCGTCGTGGTATTTCCTGCGCTTCGCGTGCCCCGACGCGAACACGATGGTGGACGAGCGCGCTAACTACTGGCTCCCGGTGGATCAGTACATCGGCGGCATCGAGCATGCCATCCTGCACCTGTTGTACTCGCGCTTCTGGACCAAGGTCATGCGCGACATGAAGCTGGTCGAGATCGCGGAGCCGTTCAAGAATCTGCTGACGCAGGGAATGGTGCTTGCGCATGGGTTCTATCGAATCGAGCCCACCGGTTCGCGCACCTGGCACAACCCCGCCGACGTCGAGGTGATTCTTGGCGAAAACAATCAGCCCAAGGAGTACATCCTGCTCACGGACAACAAACCCGTGCAGTCGGATGGCCTGGGCACGATGTCGAAGAACAAGAACAACGGGGTAGATCCCAACGGCATCATCGAGCAATTCGGCGCCGACACGGCGCGCATGTTCATGATGTTCACCGCGCCTCCCGAACAGACCCTGGAGTGGTCGGAAGAGGGCGTGCAGGGTTCGTTTCGTTTCATCCGCCGGCTGTGGAAGGCGGTGTTCGACCAGGTGAATGCGCCACCGCCCGCGGATTCGATCACCACGAGTGAATTCGACAAGACGAAGCTCGATGCCGCGCAAAAGGAGATGCGCCGCATCGCGCATTCCACGCTGGCCAAAGTCACCGACGACATCGGGCGCCGCCGCAGTTTCAACACCGCGGTCGCGGCGGTCATGGAGCTGCTGAACGCGATCGGAAAGTTCGACAGCACGACACTGGCCGGACGCGTAGTCGCGCACGAGGCGCTCGAGATCGCCGTGATGTGCCTCTCGCCGATGATTCCGCATGTCACGCACCAGCTCTGGCGCGAGCTCGGGCATGAGCAGGCATTGGCGACCGAGCGCTGGTGGGCGCCCGACCCCGACGCGCTGGTGCAGGACCAGATCGAAATCTCGGTGCAGGTGAATGGCAAGATGCGCGCTCGCATCTCGATCCCGGCGGAGGCCGCGCAGGACCAGGCCGTCGCTGTCGCGCTCGCGGATGCGAACGTTCAGAAATTCGTCGATGGCAAGCCGATCCGGAAGGCCATCTACGTGAAGGGCAAACTCGTGAACATCGTCGTATGAAAGGGTGTCAGGCACCGTTTCCTGGCAAATGGTGCCTGGCACCGTTTTTCTTGCTGATCGCGGGTTGCGGATTTCACCTGCAGGGCCGCCAGCCGTTGCCGGCGCAGTTCAGCCACACCTACGTGGACACCCGGGACGAGCAAACCGACTTCGTGCAGGACCTGCGCAAGGCGCTGATCGCCTCGAAAGTGGATGTCATTCCTACGAAGAACTCTTCGACCGCTGTCATCCAGGTGCACGAGGACGAGCTCACGGAGCGCATCCTGTCGGTGTCCGCGCAAAACATTCCGACCGAATACGAACTCACCTACAAAGTGACGTTTTCGGTGCTCTCGGAAGGCAAGACGCTCATCGAGAAGGAAGAAATCTCCGCCACGCGCGACATCAGCTTCGATGAAGCGCAATTGCTCGCCAAGGAACGCGAACAGGAAATCCTGCGCGCGGCACTGGCGCGTGACCTGGTGGCGCTGGTGATGCGCCGCCTGGCAGCGCTCTAGCGGTTTTTCGTGGGCCCGCGATCCAGTCCCGCCGACGTTCTGCGCGTGGGCAAGGAGGCGCACGCATCCGTGGTC
>DASQJS010000110.1:0-2709 GCA_035630995.1 Steroidobacteraceae bacterium
GCGGAGTGGCAGCGCGAAGAAGGTACAAGCGACGGTTCGCTGGATTTCGGCGGCGGCTTCATCCTGCCCACCTCGTTCGAGCTCACGCGCACGTCGTGGGCGCCGTTTGCCGAGGTGCGCCTGGATTCGAGTTTCGGTCTGTCGACGCAGGCTGGAGTGCGCGTGGACAACCCCGATGGGTATTCCTCCGTGACGAGCCCGCGCGTGCGCGTGGCCTACGAATTCGCAGACAGCGGGTTCACGGTGGCCGGCGCCTGGGGGAAGGCGTTCAAACTACCCAGCCTCTACGCGCTGGGCCATCCGCTGGTGGGCAATCCGGACCTGGTGCCGGAGCGCGGCGAATCTTATGAGCTCGAGTTGTCGCAGGCCGTGGAAGGCACCGCGGCGCGCTGGAGCGCCACCTATTTCGACGGTGAGTTCCGCAATGCCATCGACTTCGATTCCGGCCCGCCGCCCATGCTGGTGAACCGCAATCGCGTGGATACGAGCGGATTCGAGCTCGCGGGGCAGTTGGGCGTTGGCGAACAGTGGAAGCTCGATGCGAGCGTCACGAATGCGAAGAGTCGCATCGCTTCCACCGGCGGCGAACTGCGCAATCGTCCCGAGTGGCGCGCAGGATTGGGCGCGCATTGGGCGCCGAGCGCCGCGCTCAAGTTTTCGGCGGCGGCCACGTACGTGGGCGAGTCGTTCGACTCGTCGATCGCGACGGGGGATATGGATTTGCCGGCGTACACGCGCGTGGATGTGAGCGCGGTGTGGCAGATCTCGCCGCTATTCCAGGCGTACCTCGCCATCGACAACCTGACAGATCAGCAATACGAGCAATTCGTCGGGTTCGAAGTGCGTGGCATCGCGCCGCGGCTGGGAGTGAAGCTCAGCTTCTGAGGCGGCGTTCGCGCTGGACTTTGAGCTCGATGGGCAACAGCCGTCCCGACGGTCAGGCGCACTATTTCTCGATGTCGATCGACTCGCCGATGTGCAGCTCGTTGCCATCGGGATCGACGATGCGGCCGTCGCGCATGCCGTAGAACCGGTCGGCGAGCGGTACCGTCACCTGCGCACCGGCAGCGGCCGCGCGTGAATAAATCTCATCGACGCCGCTCACGTAGATGTACGCCTTTGCGCGCGCCGGCGCGGGGTCGGTTTCGATCGTGATCTCGACGCTGTCGCGACACAGGCTCGCACGGTCGAGCGGCTCGCCCGCCGTCCAGCCCAACTCGAAACCCATGACGCGCGTGTAGAAGTCGATGGAGCGCTGGAGGTTGGCCACCTGGAAGATGGGCGCAATGACCTGAAACTTCGGCTCATTCATGCGACCTCCGGAAATAAAAAAAGGGGACGGCGGTGAGGCGCGTCCCCTTTTGCTGGCAAATCAGGAATGTCCCTATTTCTTGAGGTCGAGCACCACGGGTTTGTAGCCGCCGCGGCTGCGGAAATACAGGATCAGACCGAGGTACACGAGGAACATGAGACCGGGCAGCCACGCGATGGTGCGCAGCGCATCGTGCTTCGCCTCGCGATCGGCCGCATCGACAGCAGCCTTTTCATCGCCTGCCAGCGTCGCACGCTTCGCGGGATCGATGGCCGTGTAGTCGCCGAAGAGGCCGGTACGCTCGATCTTCAACGTCTCCACCAGCTGCGTGTTGTTCTTCGCGTCGTACGCCGCAACGCCATGCACCATCTGGCCGTCCAGCACCTTGCCGATCAGCGGACCACCGATGACTCCCGCGCCCAGCATGCCGATGCCGGCCACCACGTTGAGAGTGATGGCGCCGCCGCGTGGCGATTGCTCGGCGACGACCCCCAGCGACGTCGGCCAGAAGAACGCTTTGCCGAAGCTGTACACGGTGGCCGCCACGATGATCGCCACTGCGCCTTCGGATCTGGCGAGCAGCAGCAAACCCGCCACTGCGATCAGTGCGGAGATAGCGAGCAGGCCGAGCGGCGAGAAGCGATGCACCAGCGGGCCCGCGAACAACCGCAGAACCAGCACGATCGCCATGGCGTA
Organism: Steroidobacteraceae bacterium; assembly: GCA_035630995.1. GTDB lineage: Bacteria > Pseudomonadota > Gammaproteobacteria > Steroidobacterales > Steroidobacteraceae > CADEED01. Next base: position 2,009 of record DASQJS010000110.1, read on the forward strand.
GACCAGGACCCATCCCGCATTGACACCAAGGTCGGTCATCGCAGGCGTGAGCATTGAAGTGATCCAGCTGTCCGTGCCGAGCTCGGTGACTGCGAGCGGAATCATCACCAGCGCCATGACGATGAATATCGGCTTACCCGGCGAGCGAGACCACAGACCGTAGCCGATGGTCAACGCGGCGATGAGGCCCCACTTGATCGCATCCGACCAGCCGAACACGCGCGCCAATTCGAACACCATGAGCCCGGCGACGATGAACGCGCTGACGAAGCCGGCTTCCGCCAGCATCTCGCGATACGACACGCCGGCCGCCACGCGTTCGCTGGGCGGGAACTGACGCGGCAGCAGCATGACGATGTACGTGATGACTGGAATCAGGATGAGCGCCATCTGGTAGCGCCAACCCATGCCGGCGGGAAACATCATGGCGAGAATGCCGCCGAGCACGAAACCCGCGGGCCAGCCGGCATGCAGGCGGTTGAGCCACGTGGTCTTGTCGTGGCGGAATTCGCGCGCGATCAGTGGATTGATGCCTGCCTCGACCGCGCCATTGCCCAGCGACAACACGAAGGTGCCCCAGTACAGCGACCAATAGCCGTCGGCCATGAGGATCAGAACCAGGCCGAGCAGATGACAGACCGCGGCGAACCACAGCGTCATCTTGAATCCGATGCGATCGATGATCAGCGACAGCAGCACGA
>DASQJS010000111.1:0-14838 GCA_035630995.1 Steroidobacteraceae bacterium
GCTTCTGCGTGCGTTCGCGCGCGGCGTCCGCGTCGATGCGGCCCAGGCCGGAGATCGCGCGAATGCGCTGCTCCCAACGCGGAAAATGCTTGCCGTGAAAAGCCTTGTAGTAGAACCCCACCGGCAGAAACGGCGCCAGCCATTCGATGAAACGCGCGCGATCGTGCTCGAGGCCACCGATGGTGTTCACGGCGGTCACCTGCATGCCGGCGGCAAGTTCGGTTACATCCCCGCGCACATTGGGGATACCCCCAACCTGGAACAGGTTGTTGGCGTCATGATTCGCGAGCGAAAAGATGCCGCGGGGACGGTGATACTTGAAACTGCGGCCGAGCGTCATCACTCCCGCCGCGGCGAGTGCGGTGGAAATGGTGTCGCCCGCGAAACCCTGGACCGCGCGGCCCTCGAACTCGAATGCGAGCGTCCGCGTGCGGTCTATCCACTCGCCGGAAACGGCTGGCAGGCGATACATCATGCGCCGGCCCTCGCCGCCAGTTCCGCCGCATCGTAGGTCGCGAGAATCTCGTCGCGCGCCGTGTCACGTTCGACGACAAACCAGTAACCCGAGGGTGTATGGCACCACCATTCGCGTTTCACGCCGGGCACGCTGGCGCGGTTGAACAGATACGCGGTCCATTCGGCATCACTGCAGGCGTCGGGATCAGGCGTCGTGCGCACCTCGCCGGCACTCACGAATTCGAGCGCGGGGCGCGGACCATTGAGCGGGCAATGAATGACTTTCACGTGTTCATGCTCAGTGGCCCACCGAGGCCGCGCCTTTCTCGCCCGTGAGTTCGAGCCGAGCGAAGCGTTCGAGCGAGAAACCCTCGATCAGCGGATGGGGCGTGCCAGTAGCCACGGTCTGCGCCATCGTCTTGCCCGAGATGGGCGTGGCCTTGAAACCCCAGGTGCCCCAGCCCGCATCGAGAAAAAATCCCTCGCAGGGCGTGAGGCCCATGATCGGCGAGAAATCCGGCGTCATGTCGGCCATGCCGGCCCATTGCCGGTTCACTTTCACTTCCGAGAGGAACGGGAACAGGTCGAGCATGTTCACGGCCAGGCCTTCGGCGAAATCCAGCGTCGAACGCGTGGAGTGCAGCTCCTGGGGATCGAGCGATGCGCCCATGACCAACTCGCCGCGCGCGCTCTGCGACACGTAAGCGTGCAGCGAACTCGATACGATGATGGGATCGAGCCAGGGCTTGAGCGGCTCGGACACCATGGCCTGCAGCGGGTGGATGGCCAGCGGCGAATCGAGCCCGATGAGTTTCAACACGCGCGGCGTGCTGCCGGCCACCGCGCACAGCACGCGCCTGGTGGCGATGGTCCCGCGCTGGGTCCGCACGCCCGCGACCGCGCCATCGCGCACGTCAATCCCCAGAACCTCGGTGTTCTGGTGAATTTCGACGCCTTGACGATCCGCACCCCGCGCATACCCCCAGGCGACCGCGTCGTGGCGCGCGATCGCGCCCGGCTCGTGATACAGCGCGCCCAGGACCGGCGAGTGGCCACCGCATTCGAGATCGATTTGCGGTACGAGCTTCTTCACGAACGCGGCGTCCACCACCTCGGAGCGCACGCCAAAGTGTTTGTTGACCTCGGCGCGCCAGCGCGCGGTACGCAGGTCGGCGTCCGAATGCGCCAGCGTGAAATGCCCGCGCTGCGAATAGAACAGGTTCAGGTCGAACTCTTCGGAGAGACCCGCCCACAGCGCGAGGCTGGCGTCGTAGAACTTCACGCCCTCGGGCGTGAGGTAGTTCGAGCGGATGATCGTGGTGTTGCGAGCGGTATTGCCGCCGCCGAGATAGCCCTTTTCGAGCACCGCGATGTCGCGGATGCCATGATCGCGCGCGAGGTAGTACGCGGCGGCGAGGCCATGACCCCCGCCACCGATGATGACGACGTCGTAGCCATCCTTGAGCCGTTCCGGCTGCCGGAACATGCGTGGTTCTTTGTGACGAAAAGCGAATTTCAGCAGGCGATGGGGCATCGAATCGATAGTTGCATGAGAGTAAATTGTGTTGCGCACGGATAACATACCGGGGCGCGGCGTACAAGTCCGCCAGCACAAGAGATAAGGAGTGGGTTATGGCAAAAGCGAGGGGGCCTTCGGCGGGACCCGGGGGCAGTCCAGGCGGAGGCGAAGTGACGCGGCAAATTGGCGCGACCGTTCGCCGGCTGCGCAGCTCGATGGGACTCACGCTGGGTGAGGTGGCCAAGCGCTCGAACGTCAGCGCCGGCATGTTGAGCCGGCTGGAAAACGGCGACGTGTCTCCGAGCCTCGAAACGCTCGCCGCCCTCACCGCCGCGCTGGGGGTTCCACTAGGCACGCTGTTCGGCGACATCGGCAAGCCGCGCGGCGGCGCGCAGCACGTTCCGAAAGGCCAGGGTCTCGAAGTCGTGCGTCGCGGCACGAAGCGCGGTCACACCTACCACTTGCTGGCTGCGGATCGCGGCCCGCGCCGCGCATTCGAGCCGTTTCTGGTCACGCTCAATGACAAGAGCGAGGTGTTTCCCGGGTTCGAGCACCCGGGAACCGAGTTCATTTATCTATTGGAAGGCTCGCTGACCTACCGTCACGGCGATGAAACACATCTGCTGAAAGTCGGCGACGCGCTGACGTTCATTGGTTCGGTACCGCACGGACCGGAAAAACTGCTCAAGACTCCGATCCGAATGCTGTCAATCATCATTTATGCGGATGGTCCGGATCACGTGTTAACCGCATGAGCCCCCGAAAATTGCGCTACGCTCGGCAGCTTCGATAATTACAAAAAACTAATAATCTGACGCTCGGGGTCCACAGGGGGGCGTAGGTGAATTCAGTGAGTTCTGTTGCAGCTGCGGCTGGCGGGCCGGCCACGGGGATCAAACATCCACCGGGCCCACGTGGTCTGCCGGTCATCGGCTGCCTGCTGCCTTTCCTCAAGAACCCGATGGAAGCGCTGACTCATATCGCGCGAACGTACGGCGGTCTCGCGCGCGTACCCATCCGCGGCAAGTACCTCTATGTGCTCTCGGATCCCGAGATGCTCAAAGAGATGCTGATCACGCATCGAACGAAGTACATGAAGAACATCCGGTACCGGCACATACAGTCGCTGCTGGGCCAGGGACTGCTTCTCTCCGAGGCCGCCGACTGGCGGCGCCAGCGAGTCATCACGCAGCCGGCGTTCAAGCCCGAAGCCATCGACAACTCGGTCGCCTGGATGGCCGAACACGTCGATCATTTCCTGAATCGCTGGGATGGCTACGCCGATCGCGGCGAGATCTTCGACGTCGAACCGGAGTTCAACCGCCTGGCGCAGCTGCTGTCGGGCCGATATCTATTGGGCGAGCCGTTCGCCGACATCGCCGACGAATTCTGCGAAGTGGCCGCGGCCGTCAAGAGACACTGGCCGCAGGCGCCGCGCAATATCGTGCGCGCGTTCATACCGCATTCGAAAGAGCTGATTGCGCGCTTCGACGCCGCCATCGCCGCGCTCGACTCCTGCATCCTGGGGTTCATCAAGCGGCACCGAGCCACGGATTTCGAGGGCTGCGGCGTCCTCAAGCGCATCGTCGCCACGAGCCGTGCCGAGGGCAACGAGTACGACGACAAGTCGCTGCGCGACCAGATATCCACGCTGTTCTTCGCCGGTCACGAGACTTCGGCCACGGGGCTTTGCTGGATCCACTGGGCGCTGTCGCGGCACCCGGCCATTCGCGCGCAGATGCAGGCCGAGATCACCCAGGTTCTGGGCGACCGGCTCGCAACCGCTGAGGATGTGCACAATCTGCAATACACCGGCCAGGTCATCGACGAATCGCTGCGCCTGCATTCACCGATTCACTCCATCTCGCGCGTCGCGATGGTCGACAACACCGTGGGCGGTTATCACGTCCCGGCAGGCGCCACCGTCGCCGTCTCGATGTATGCCATCCACCGGCTCGCACACTTGTATCCGAATCCCGAGGTGTTCGATCCCTCGCGCTTTACGCCCGAGCAGGTGGCCGCGCGTCATCGCTTTGCCTACCTGCCGTTTGCGGCCGGCCATCGCAACTGCATCGGCGCCGGCCAGGCGCTGGTGGAGCTCAAGCTCATCGTCGCGCGCATTGCGCAGCGCTTCGAGCTCGATCTCGCGCCGGGTCACAAGGTCGAACCGGCTCCCGGCACCACCATGTTTCCGCGCTATGGCATGAAGATGAGGATCCGGCACGTCAAGGCAGCGCCATGAGCGTGCCGATGGATTCACGCAGCGAGCAGGCGCGGCAGTTCTACAACGCGGCCGCGGCGACCTCGACCGATTTCGCCTTCATGAACTACGGCTATGCGCCGTTGTCGTCCGATCTCGAGGGCACCGCGGAGCCGGAAAAATACTGCCTGCAGCTCTACCGGCGTTTGCTGGGTAACGCGGACCTGCGCGGCAAAAAGGTAGTGGAAGTGAGCTGCGGACGCGGTGGCGGTGCGGCGCATGTCGCCGCCACGTATCAGCCCGCGAGCTACCTCGGCATCGACATCAGCGAACGAAACCTGAATCTCGCCACGCAGCGGTTCTCGGGCGTGACCGCCCTGAGCTTCCAGGCGGGCAACGCGGAGGCACTACCGCTGCCTGACGCGAGCTGCGACGCGTTACTCAACGTGGAAGCCTCTCATCTGTATGACAACCCGGCACGTTTCTTCGCCGAAGCGTTTCGCGTGGTGAAGCCGGGCGGCACGTTCTTCCACGTGGACCTCGCGTGGAAAGACAAGGATCCGCCAGCGATGATCGCCGCCGCCGGGTTCCAGATCGCCTCGGTGGAAGACATCACGAAGAACGTCGTGATGGCGCTGGATCTCGACAGCGTGCGGCGCGAAGCCATCGTCATGAGCTTCCCCGAGAACATGCGCAAGGATTTCCGCGACTGGTCAGGCGTGAAGGATTTCCGCGCGTACAACCGCCTGGCGAATGGCGAGTGGATTTACCGGATTACCCGCGGCACCCGCTAGTGGGGACAGTCGATACGTCGCCTTGTAATGATTCTTCGTGACCCGGCAGAACTTGAGGGTTACCGTGCGCAAAAGCACGGTCACCGTTGCTGAGGTCGCCTTGAATCTGTCCCGCTCCCTCCTGGTCCTGTCGGCTCTCGTCGGCCTCGTCTCCCCCGTGTTCGCGCAAGCACCGCAGCCGGATTTCGCGCGCGACGTGCAGCCGATATTCAAGAAGCACTGCTACGAGTGCCACGGCCCCGACAAGCACAAGAACGGCTACCGGCTCGACCGGCGCAGCGCGGCGTTCGGCGGCCTGGTACGTCACAACATCATCGCGGGCAACAGCGATTCGAGCCGCCTGTATCGGCGGGTGCTCAATTCGCGCCTGGGGCCGCAGATGCCGCTCGAGGACACGCTCTCGGAGGAGCAAATCGACACGCTGCGCCGATGGATCGATGCTGGCGCGCACTGGCCTGACGAACTCGCGAACGAGAGCGACCTGCCGCCGCCTGACGCGGCCGCGGTTCAGCTCGCGGCGCTGGTCCGCACTTCCACCTTCGACAAGTCGAGCCGCCGCAAGGCTTTGGCAATGGTGCGGGCACAACCGTCCATCGTGAACGCACGCGGCGTCGGTGGCACGCCGCCCCTCATGGAAGCCGCGTTGTATGGCGACGTCAAACTACTCGCTGCGATGCTCGACGCGGGAGGCGATCCCAACCTGCGCAACTATCGAGCCACGAGCGCGCTCATGTGGGCGGTGGACGACATCGCCAAAGTGCGGTTACTGCTCGACCGAGGCGCCGATCCGAATGCGTCATCGGACTTCGGCGCGACGCCACTCACGCTGGCGGCAGCTTCAAAGGATTCCGCGCCGCTCGTACAACTGCTGCTCGATCGCGGCGCCGAAGCCACGCTACCGGCACTCGTCGCCGCCGCGCGCGCCAATCCAGACGCGGTGCGGATATTGCTGGCGCGAGTCCCGGACAAAGGCGGCGCGGCAGCCACGATGGCGGTACGCGCGCGTTGCGACGAGTGCCTGGCAATTCTGCAGCCCGATCCAAAATCGCCGATGCCTCGCGTGCTGGCGATTCTGCTGCCGCCCGGGTCGGCGGGCGATCCGCAGATGCTGCGCGCCGCGATGCTGCGCAGTCCCGACGTCAATGTCATCGACCCCAGAGACCGCTCGCCGTTGATGCAGGCCGCCATCTCGGAATCCGTGCCACCGGACGTCATGCAGGAAATCATCGCGCGCGGTGCCAACGTGCACGCAGTCAGCCTGGATGGCCTGAATGCGCTCGACTATGCGCGAACCCTCGGCAGAGCTTCCACGATCGATGTCCTCACCCGCGCTGGCGCGAAACCCACGCGCGCAGGCGATGAGAAACCATTGGAATACGTGCGCGGAAATGACACCCACGCCGCGGTCGCGCGCAGCATGCCACTGCTCCTGCGCAGCTCCGAGACGTTTTATGAAAAGGGCGGCTGCGTTTCCTGCCACCACAATCTGCTGGGACTGGTGACCGCGCAGACGCTGCGGCGCCAGGGGCTTCCGCTCGACGAGAAGATCGCGGCCAGCGAGCTGCGCGTGCTGGCCGAAGACATGGCCACCTCGCGCGATCAGGCGCTGCAGGGCATCGTCGTGCCAGGCGGCCTGTTCACGACCACGGGTTACATCCTGATCGGCCTCGCAGCGGGCGGGCACCCCGCCGACGCGGCCACCGACGCGCTCGTCAGGCTCCTGCGCCGCGGGCAGTTTCCGGATGGACGCTGGGTCAGCCCGGTGCGCCCGCCGAGCGAGGCCAGCATGTTCACCGCGACGGCGGTTTCCCTGCGCGGCATCCAGCTCTATGGCAATCCGCGCAGCGCCGCGGACCGCGCCGCGATTGCGAGCGCGACTGCCTGGCTGCGCAAGGCAGCGCCAGAGAATACCGAGGATGCGACCTTTCAATTGTTAGGCCTCACCTGGGCGCGCGCGCCGGCCAGCGAGCGCCGCGCGGCAATCGACGCCCTGCTCGCCGCGCAGAAACCCAACGGCGGTTGGGCACAGCTCGACTATCGCGCCCCAGACGCGTATGCCACCGGGCAGGTGCTGGTGGCGCTGCATGAAGCGGGAGTCTCGGCGCGATCGCCCGCCTATCAGCGCGGTGTGCGCTATCTGCTCGACACGCAGCTCACCGATGGTTCCTGGCTCGTGCCCTCACGCACGCTGCCCACGCAGATCTACTTCGAGAGCGGGTTCCCACACGGCGTACACCAGTTCATCTCCGCTGCAGGCACGCAGTGGGCAACGCAAGCTCTCGCCTGGAGCATCAAATAAACGAGGACGGTGACCCGTGCGCCTCTTCTCTTTTCACCGCCGCTGAGAGAGCGGGCCGGGATACCTGGCCTCGTTAGGCACGAAGCCGCCTCTCCGCTTCATCAGGACTCTCGCTGACTTTCCAATCCAACCGCACGAAAGTGTCATTGCGTGTGGCGGCGGCCCGCAATCCAGCGATGCCACCCCGAACGAAGGGCCCGGCGAAAAGCGAACGAACTCCTGTGCGCGGACTGCTCGCTGGGGCACTCACACCCTCAATCCACGCCTCCGTTTGCTAGCATGCCGGTGTGGCATGGCAATTCTGGATCGATCGCGGCGGCACATTCACGGACATCGTGGCGCGACGCCCCGACGGCGCCCTCCTCACTCACAAGCTTCTTTCTGAAAGCGCGCGCTACCACGACGCCGCAGTCCAGGGCATTCGCGATCTGCTCGAACTCGCTCCGACGGCGCCACTGCCCACCGAACTCATCGACGTCGTGCGCATGGGCACCACGGTGGCGACCAACGCCCTGCTCGAGCGCAAGGGAGATCGCACTCTCCTCGTGACCACGCGTGGCTTCGCCGACGCGCTGCGCATCGCCTACCAGAATCGCCCGAAAATTTTCGCACGCCGCATCGAGTTGCCTTCCATGCTCCATGAAGAGGTGGTGGAGATCGATGAACGCATCGGCGCGCGCGGGGAAATCGTTCGCCCGCTCGACGCCGACGCCGCCGAAGCCGCGCTGCTCGCCGCGCAGGCCCGAGGCCTCCGCGCCTGCGCCATCGTGCTGATGCACGGCTACCGTTATCCCGCACACGAAGAGGCGCTGGCCAGCATCGCGACGCGCGTCGGCTTCGAGCAGATTTCCACGTCCCATCAGGTCAGCCCGCTGATCAAACTGGTTGCTCGGGGCGACACCACCGTGGCCGACGCCTATCTATCACCCGTGCTGCGACGCTACGTGGACCGCGTCGCCGCGGCACTACCGGGCACGCGCCTGCAGTTCATGCAGTCCTCGGGCGGCCTGAGCGACGCGCAATCGTTCCACGGCAAGGACGCGATCCTGTCGGGGCCGGCCGGCGGCATCGTCGGCGCCGCGCGGGCAGCCCAATCAGCGGGCTTCAAGAAAGTCATCGCTTTCGACATGGGCGGCACGTCCACCGATGTCGGGCACTTCGCCGGCGAATACGAGCGCGCGCTCGACGTGGAAGTGGCCGGCGTGCGGCTGCGCACACCGATCCTGCGCATTCACACCGTGGCGGCGGGTGGCGGCTCCATCGTGAGCTTCGATGGGGTGCGCCTGCGCGTGGGCCCCGATTCCGCGGGCGCGAATCCCGGCCCCGCCTCGTACCGGCGCGGCGGCCCGCTCACCGTCACGGATTGCAATGTCCTGCTCGGCCGCATTCAGCCCGACTTCTTCCCATCGTTGTTTGGCCAAACGGGCACAGAGCCGCTCGATGCCGCTGTCGTACAGAGCCAGTTCGCGATCCTTGCGCAATCCATGCCCGGCACGCAGAACACGGCGACGCTCGCCGCGGGCTGCATCCGCATCGCGGTGCAGAACATGGCCAACGCCATCAAGAAGATCTCCGTGCAGCGCGGGCACGACATCACCGACTACGCACTCACCTGCTTCGGCGGCGCCGCGGGCCAGCACGCCTGCCTGGTCGCCGACGCGCTCGGCATGCGCAGCGTGTTGATTCATCCGCTGGCCGGCGTTCTCTCGGCCTATGGCATCGGCCTCGCGGACACTATCGTGATGCGCCAGCAGACGGCCGAAGTGCCACTCAACGCCGAGGCACTTGAACAGTTGGGCGCCGCATATGCCGCACTGGAGCACGAAGCCGGTGCGGAGCTGGTACTGCAGGGGTTCCATGCCAGCGCGGTACAACTCGAACGCTCAGTGTTGCTCAAATATTCGGACACCGATTCAACGCTGACACTGTCGCTGCTGCCGGACTCGACTCCCGAGACACTGACTGTTGAATTCCTGGCGCAGTACCGCACGCGCTTCGGCTTCCACGTGCCGGGGCGCGCGATCGTCGTCGACACCATCGGCGTGACCGCAACCGGGCGTTCGCCCGATATTCCGACCGCATCGCGCAACTTTGCGCCGCGCGCAGGCGCGCTTGCGCCAATTGTCAGCCGACCCGTCTTCTTCGATGGCGCCTGGCTCGACGCGCCGTTCTTCGAACGCGAGTCCCTGCGTCCGGGCGATGCGATTGCGGGCCCCGCCGTGATCTGCGAGCGCAACACCACCGTGGTCGTCGAGCATGGATGGCGCGCAACATTGACCGAAGCCGACAACCTGGTGTTGGCGAAAGCGGCCACCTCGCGGCAGGAAACGGTGTCGACGCGAGCGGACCCCGTGTTGCTGGAGATCTTCAATAACCTGTTCATGGCCATCGCCGAGCAGATGGGCGTGACGCTGGCCAACACCGCGAGCTCCGTCAACATCAAGGAGCGCCTGGACTTCTCCTGCGCGCTGTTCGACGCGCAGGGGCAGCTCATCGCCAACGCCCCGCACATGCCCGTGCACCTGGGGTCCATGGGCGAGTCCGTGCAGGAAATCCTGCGCCGGCGCGGCCGCGACATTCAGCCGGGCGATGCATTTGCATTGAACGCGCCGTATGCCGGAGGCACGCACCTGCCCGATGTCACGGTGGTCATGCCCGTATTCCTCGGCGTGGGCGGTCCCAGGTTCTTCGTCGCGGCGCGCGGTCACCACGCAGACATCGGCGGCATCACGCCGGGCTCGATGCCGTCGGACTCGAAAACCATCGACGAAGAAGGCGTGCTCATCGACAGCGAGCGCATCGTCGATCGCGGCGTGTTCCTCGAAGAGAAGCTGCGGGCGCTGCTGACCACGGGCCGCTGGCCCGTGCGCAACGTCACGCAGAATCTCGCCGACCTGCGCGCGCAGATCGCCGCCTGCCAGAAGGGAATCGCGGAATTGAGCGCGATGACCGGACACTATGGTCTCAACGTCGTGCAGGCGTACATGCAGCACGTGCAGGACAATGCAGAGGCGGCGGTCCGCAAAGTCATCGATGTACTCAAGGATGGCGCATTTACCTGCGAGATGGACAACGGCGCCGTGGTTCGCGTCGCGATTCGCATCGACCATGCGCGACGCGAAGCCACCATCGATTTCACCGGCACGAGTGCGCAGCAGCCCAACAACTTCAACGCGCCGTTGCCAGTGACACGCGCCGCGGTGTTGTACGTGTTCCGCACGCTCGTGGACGACGAAATCCCGATGAACGCCGGCTGCATGAAACCGCTGCACCTCATCGTGCCCGAAGGTTCGATGCTGGCGCCCCGATACCCGGCCGCGGTCGTCGCCGGCAATGTCGAAACTTCCCAGGTCGTGACAGATTGCCTCTATGGCGCGCTCGGCGTGCTCGCAGCCAGCCAGGGCACGATGAACAACTTCACGTTCGGGGATGACGAGCATCAGTACTACGAGACCATCTCCGGCGGCTCGGGCGCCGGCCCGGACTTCGACGGCACCGATGCCGTGCAGACGCACATGACCAACTCGCGGCTCACGGATCCGGAGGTGCTGGAGTGGCGCTTTCCCGTGCGACTGGAATCGTTTCGCATCCGGCGTGGCTCGGGTGGCGCGGGACACCATCGCGGCGGCGACGGCGTGGAACGGCGCCTGCGATTCCTGAAGCCCATGACCGCCGTGATGCTGGCTAACCACCGCCGCGTGGCTCCGTTTGGAGTGGCCGGTGGTGAGCCCGCGGCGGTGGGCCACAACTGGATCGAACGCGCGACGGGCGGCACCGAACCATTCGGCGCGGCGTTCTCGACCGCCGTGCAACGCGACGATGTCATCGTCATCCAGACACCCGGCGGCGGCGGATTCGGGAAAAAATGAACAACGCACCGAACATGAAGCGCCTGGCGTTCGCCAGCATGGCGGGCACCGCGCTCGAGTATTACGACTTCGCGGTGTACAACACGCTCGCGGCTCTGGTGTTCAACAAGCTGTTTTTTCCGGCAGTCGATCCGCTGACCGGCACCCTGCTGGCGTTCGCGACTTACTGGGTGGGATATCTGTCCAGGCCCTTCGGCGGCATCCTGTTCGGAAATCTCGGTGATCGACGCGGTCGCCGTCATGTACTCGTGATCACTCTGCTCATCATGGGCGCCAGCACCACGTTGATCGGCCTGCTGCCTACCTACGAGCAGGTGGGCGTGTTCGCGCCCATCCTGCTGGTGGCGCTGCGTTTCGTGCAGGGCATGGCGCTTGGTGGAGAGTGGGCTGGCGCGGTGTTGCTCACGGTCGAACACGGCACGGATCGGCAACGTGGGCGGAATGCCTCCTTCGCGCAGATGGGGCCGTCAACCGGTGTGCTCATCGCCACTGGCGCAATGGCGCTCATCACCTGGCTGATGCCCGACGAACAGCTGTTCGATTGGGGATGGCGAATACCGCTGCTGGCCAGCGTGCTGCTGGTTGCATTCGGACTATGGCTGCGGCTGGGCGTTCCGGAAACGCCGGAATTCATCGCGCTGGAACGGGCGGCGCAGCAGTCCCGCGCACCCATCGGCGAAGTGGTGACCGGCCACTGGCGACGCCTGCTGATCGCGGGTGGCTCGCGTTTCGGAACCGACGTGATGTATTCGCTGATCAGCGCGTTCTGCGTCTTCTACGTCACCACGATTCTCGGCATGTCGCGGACACTGGCAACCGTCGCGCTGGCGATTGGTGCGTTTCTCAACGTGGTGTTCATCTTCGCCGCCGGCACACTTTCGGATCGTTTCGGCCGGCGCCTGGTCTACGGCCTTGGCGCCGCGGCTGCGGCGGTCTGGTTGTGCCTGCTTTTCCCGCTGCTGGATTCGAAATCGGAGCTCGCCGTCATCGCGGCGTTTGCCAGCGGCCTGGCCATACATGCGTTCATGTACGGACCGCAGGGCGCCTTCATCGCCGAGCAATTTCCGGTGCGGGTTCGCTACGTGGGATCGTCGGTGGCGTACACCTTCGCCGGCGTGTTTGCCGGCGGACTCGCGCCGCTGGCGTTCACGAAGATTTACCAGGCGAGCAAGGAAACCGGGGGCATCGTCGTTTACGCGGGGCTGGCGCTGATCATCACGGTCGTCGCGCTGCTCTCGTCGCGCCAGTCGGATGGGAAGAGGCTCGGATAGGTAATGACTTCTAAAATCGTGCTCGCCCTGGTACTGGCGGTCGCTGTGGCCGTCGGGGCCGTCTATTTCTTTCGTGATCCTCCTGTCACGGCACCAGCGGTCACGGCGGAAACCATGCAAGCGTTGCCGCCTGCGCGCGCGATCGGCGAGCCACCGCAGGTCAACGACAAACCGGCTATCGAAGCTGGCACTACCGTCGCCAGTTCCGATCCGTTCGAGTTCATTCGCGCGTTGGCCAAGACCGCCTTCGATGGCGACGGACGCGCGCAGTACCTCGTGGGGCGCGAGTACGACCGCTGCGAGATGACCCTTTCGCTGGTTCGCAAGATGGACGGCGATCCGGAAGCCGTCATCTGGGGTTTTCCGGATTCGTGGCCCCAGACATTGAAGGAACGCAGCATCGCCGAATACCGGCGATGCATCCGGCTCATGAAGGAAGATCCATTTGCGGCGTTGCCTCCACGCAAAGGCGGCTACTCACCCAAGTACTGGATGCAGAGGTCCGCCGAAGCGGGCTATCCACTGGCAGTCGCCGAGCGATCGCTGGCTGGAGCGGTGCTGACGTCGACAGAGGACGCGGCCGCAGTCGGCAAGCTGAGTGTCGAATCGGTGGGCGAACTCACGAAGGCCACCATGTCCGGGGATCCGGATGTCGCGCTCACCATCGGCTTTCGGCAATCCTGGTTCGATGATCCAGCGCGGACGACAGCTGCGTCGGCATGGATGCTGGCAGCCTGCAGAATGGGCGCCGACTGCGGAGCAGACAGCAAGGTCTATCCGTTTTTCATGTGTTACGACCCGAACCACCCCAATTGCGACAAGGATGGAAACGTCGAACTCATGGTGAGCGCTTCCCTGAGTCCCGAGAAGTACGCCGATGCGTACGCCCAGTCGCAGGTCATCGAAGAGGCGCTGCGGAACCGGGATTCAGCAGCGATCGAGGCGCTGCTGCAGAAATTCGCGCGCTAGCGCCTGATGCTCGACGGCAGTTCGACGAAATCACCGGTTCTGTCCAGCAGGTTCATGGCGGCCAGCAGCGCCGGCGGCGGCGCGATGAGCTTGCGCGCCGCGAGATCCAGCCAGCCACCGGCGCTCGTGACGCGCGCGGCGAGCTTGCCATCCGCGCGGAAGATTTCATGGCGCAACAGGAAACGGCTGCCATCGGGCGAATGACCCGCGAGCGCATAGTTGACGTCTATCTTCTGCTGCAACCCGACCTCTTTGAAGTACTCGACTTCATCCTTCATGACCACCGGGCCGATGCGCAGGCGCAGGAATTCCTCGACCGGGAATCCATGCTCCATGAGGAACATCTGCCGCACGTCAGCGGCCTTGTCGAGGTAAGCCGTGTTTTTCATGTGCGCGTTGAAGTCCATGTCGGACCAGCCCGCGTACAGCGTCTTGGTGAACATGGGTTGAACTATACGAAAGAATCCGGCGTCCGGATGCGCAACGTAAAAAGAATCCCGCGCGCACCAGGAGCTGCGCATCCAGGCGACATATCGCCGCGTAACGTCCCGTGAACGATACACACCGGCGGCTGTTGCCACCGAAGCCAGGGGACCCTCATGCGCGCATTCAACACGTGGTTTGCCATCGCCTTCGCGGCGCTCGCATCTTCTCTCTTTACCGGCTGTGACGACGACAAGAAGGCGGTAGCTCCTTCCATCACCGCCCCCGCCTCACCACTCGGCAATGGTGTGGTCGGTTCGGCGATCTCGCCCGTGGATTTCGTCACGAGTGGCACCGTACCGATCACCTACAGCGTCTCGGCCGGCATTCTGCCGCCAGGACTCGCGCTCGATCCGACCACGGGCAGGCTGTCCGGCTCGCCGACACTCGTCGGCATATTCGAGTTCACCATCACCGCCACGAATCGCGCCGGCACGGACGATGCGCAGTACATGCAGACCATCCTGCGGCTGCCCACGATCACCACGCCCACCTCACCGCTCGCCGCGGCCTTGGGCGGCGCTCCATTTACTTCGCTGACCTTCGAAGCCAGCGGCTCGATGCCCATCACCTGGAGTGTCACCGCGGGGACATTGCCGCCGGGCATGTCGCTGAACGCGGCCACGGGTGCGTACTCCGGAACTCCCACCGCCGCGGGCGATTACTCGTTCACGGTGACGGCGACCAACGCAGCCGGCAGCGACAGCGACGCATTCACGCAAAAGGTCACGGCCCCGGCCGCGAACGCGCACGTGCTGATCAATGGCAACAGTATTGCCGCCGTCGCGACCACCTTCCCGTCGGGGCTCGACACGCCGTTGTCCCTGACGGGACTCAACGCGGGCGACGCACTGGTCAGCATCGATCGTCGGCCGCAGAACGGATTCCTCTACGGGCTCGGCTACAACGCCGCCGCGGGCTCCGTGCAGTTGTATTCAATTTCCTCGACCACGGGTGTTGCAGCGCCACTGGGCGCCA
>DASQJS010000112.1:0-4073 GCA_035630995.1 Steroidobacteraceae bacterium
CCAACGGTGATCCGCTCTTCGACGAAGACAACAACCCGGTCTACGAAAAGGTCGGCGGCAAACACCTGTTCGCGGGCTCGGTGGAACTCATACGCGACGTCGGCTCGAAGTTTGCCGTGGCGGTGTTTGCCGACGCTGGCAACGCGTTCGACAGCTTCGACGACCCATTGATGTATTCCGTAGGTGTGGGCGTGCGATTTCGCCTTCCGGTGGTTTCCGTGGGTATCGATGTCGCGCAGGCGCTGACCACGCCCGCGGGCAGCAATGAGCCACCCGGCCCGCGCCTCCACCTCAATTTCTCGCCCAAATTGTGATCAGGCGGCGACTCAAGATTGCGGCCCTCATCTTCGGGTTGCTGTTGGCCCTGGTACTGGGATTCCTCGCCTGGGTGCTCTACACCGAGGCAGGATTGCGTTTCGCCGTCGCGCGCTTGCCCGAACGCATGGGCAAGGTCACCGTCCGCATCGAACGCGTTTACGGGACTATCGCCGGAGGTTTCGGCGCCGACCTGGCCGACATCGACAGCGAACGCTCTCACGTGCGCGTCGAGAAAGGCACGGCGCGCGTCAATATTCTGCCGCTGCTGGTGGGGCGAATCGCCGTGCGTGCCGCGGGCGCCGAGCTCGTGGAGATCGAGGTCAAGCGCCGGCTGCACCCGCCACCGGATGTGCCACCGAAGTTTCTGCCCCGGTTCCTGAGCATCAGCGCCGAGACGGCCCGCTCGCGCCTGCTCGTCATCATCGCGCCGAATGGCAGGCGCGTGGAATTCAACGACGTGACCGGTTCCGGCATCGTCGGCAACAAGACCATCCGCATTTTCGACAGCAACGTCACCTTCGGCGTGCTGCAGGCGCGCTCCATCGGCGAGCTGACCGCGGCCGACCCCATGAAGCTCAGCGGTGAAACCACCACGCGCATGATCATCGAAGGTCAGCCCACCTGGCGCGCCGATTCGAGCTTCGAGGGCACGCTCGACAAACTACCGCTCACGCTCAAGTTGTTCGAGCCGTTTCGGGCCGACATGCGGGGCGAACTGCTGTCACTGTCCAAGGACTTCCACTGGACCGGCAAGGCGGAAGTCCACAACTTCGACCTGCAGGCATTCGGTGGCGGCAGCGCGCTGGGCATCATCACGGGTCCGCTCGATGTGGGCGGTGAAATGAACGAATTCCACGCCCGCGGTCCGTTGATGGTTCCGGGTCTCGGCAGCGGTCCGTTCGACATCGTGTTCGAAGGCAACTATGCGGATCACGTGGTGAACGCAACCCACTACGAGGTCACGCACAGGGCGACCGGCAGCCGCGTCGACGGCCAGGGAACCATCGAACCCGCCGGGAACGGCCCGCAACTCCTTCTCTATGGGAACTGGCACGCGCTTCGCTGGCCGCTCGTGGCGCGTTACACCGCAGAGACACCGCAGATTTTTTCCAGTCCCGGGGGCAAGTACCACCTCGAGGGGCTTTGGCCGTATGCCATCACCGCAAGCGGCGATCTTTTCGTTCCGCAGCTCGATCCAATGACAGTCGCGGTGCGCGGCGCCCTGCACAAAGATCATCTTCAGATGGACGAGCTTGTGCTCGGCGCATTCGGTGGCAAGGGTAACCTTGCCGGCGAGGCGCGCTGGAGCCCCGAGGAGAGCTGGTCGCTCGCGGGGAGCGTGAAAGGACTGAATCCCGGCAGCCTGCGGCCAGGGTTCAATGGATCACTCGACTTCGACATGAAAGCGAGCGGCGCGCCTTTCGGCGGTGACGGAACGCTCGATTTCGCGTTCAGCGATCTGTCCGGAAAACTCCGCGGTAACTCTGCCACCGGCAGTGGGCGCATTCAGCTGCAGGGCGAGAACTGGACATTCGACAAACTGCGTTTTCGCGCCGGCAGCACGCGGTTGGCTATCGACGGCGAACTCGGTGCATCGCGCGCCCTCAATCTCGATTTCAGCCTCGACGCCGACAATCTTGCATTGCTGGCCGAGGGTGCACGCGGCGAGTTGCACGCCAGTGGGCGCGTCGGCGGCACGTCCGATGCCCCCATCGTCAAACTCACAGCGCGTGGCAGCGAAATCGAGCACGGCACGATGAGCGTCACCAAGTTCGCCGCCAATATCGACGTCGATTGGCGTGGCCAGCGCAACTCCCACGCGGACATCGCCATCAGTGAATTGAAAGCCGGCGAGCGATCCCTGACCCAGTTCAACGCCACCCTCGATGGAACGACCTCGGAGCACACCGTAAGGGCGGATGCGCTGGCCGGCATCACCAGCCTGCATCTGTCTGGCAAAGGCGGGTTTGCCGACGGCGTCTGGAATGGGACCATCGGCGATCTGTTCATCGACGACACCGCCAACATCAATCTGCAGCTCGATACTCCGGTGAAAGTCCGTGCCAGTGCAAAGGACTTCAAGGTGAATGCGCTGTGCTTGCACGGCAAGGTGGCGCGGCTCTGCGGCGAGGCCGCGTGGAACGAGACGGGGTGGACCGCGCGCGCCGATGCGCACAACCTGCCGATCAGCACGCTGACCGCCGGGCTCACGCCCAACGTCGAATATCAGGGAACCGTGAACGCCACCGCCAGCGCGAGGTCGACCGGTGGCGCGCCACCCGTCGGCGAGGCACGCGTCGACCTCGTTGACGCCGCCATCAGGCACAAGCTCGCGAGCGGCCGCACCGATGTCATCAATTTCGGTTCCGGCTTCGTGACACTGAAAGCCGAAGGAGCGCAGATCAACGGCGAGTTGCGGCTCGACGCCGCACAACGCGGCCTGATATCCGGCCGGGTGCACGCCGACCGTGTCACCACCGACGTCATGGATTCGCCCATGCGCGGGCAGCTGCAGATGTCGACCGGCGAGCTCAGCTTCCTGACGCTGTACTTTCCCGCCGTGGATCGCGCGAGCGGTCACTTCGATGCCAACGTCTCGTTCGACGGCACGCTCGGTGCGCCGCGCGCCAGCGGCATCGTCAAACTATCCGGAGCAGAACTCGACCTGTACCAGCTCAATCTGGCGCTGCGTGCGGTCGAGATGGAAGCGCGCATCGTATCCAACACGCTCGAGTTCAGCTCCACCGCCAAAGCGGGCGCCGGCACGCTGGCGAGCTCGGGCAAGGTCGAGTGGCGTGAAGGTCTTCCGTACGGCGAAATCCGCATCGACGGCGAAAACCTGCGCATCGTCGACGTGCCGGAGGCGCGCATCGACGCTTCTCCGGATCTCGATTTCCGCATTGCCGGTCGCGAGATCTCGGTGAAGGGCGAGGTCAAGGTCCCGCTCGCGCGCCTGCAACCCGCCGATCTCACCAACGCCGTGCTGCCATCCGCCGATGAAAGGCTGGTGGGGCCCACGGAAAAGGTCGAAGAAGATCCGTTCCTCGTCACCAGCGAAATCACCATGACACTTGGCGACAAGGTGACCATCGACACGTACGGCCTGGTGGGACACATCACGGGAAGCATCACCGAGCGAAGCCTGCCAGGCGAGCCGACGCGCGCTACCGGTGAATTGCAGGTCAGAGACGGCACTTACACCGCGTTGGCGCGCAAGCTCGACATCGAGCGCGGAAAGCTGATCTTCAATGGCGGGTTGTTAGCCGACCCGGGCGTCGACATCCGTGCGATCAAGGTATTCCCCGACGTGAAGGCAGGCGTAAACGTGCGCGGCAGCCTGCGCGCACCGCGGCTCTCGTTTTTCTCCGAACCCACCATCCCGCAGGCGCAGATCGTCTCGCTGCTGCTCGCAGGCGGCTCGCTCCAGTCGGTGCAGGACCAGAGCCGCGTCGGCGCCCCCGCCGCGCAGCAGGAAGTGGCCGCCCAGGCGGGCGCATTTCTCGCCGCGCAGCTCGGCAACAAGCTCGGACTTCCCGATATCAGCGTCGAATCGACGCTGTCGAACGAAACTTCGCTGGTGCTCGGCAAATACCTGTCGCCACGACTGTACGTTAGTTATGGCGTCTCTCTCACCGAGTCCATCAACACGTTCAAGATGCGATACACGATCAGCGATCGCTGGACCATCAAGACCGAGGCGGGCAAGGAGATCGGCGCCGACCTCGTCTACACCGTCGAAAAGTGAACACGCTCGA
>DASQJS010000113.1:0-3599 GCA_035630995.1 Steroidobacteraceae bacterium
AGAACGGCTTTGGCCGCGGCGCCGACAACCTGGCGGCCGTCGAGAGCCTCACCATCTACCGCGCGTTCCGTTATGGCCGCAACGCCGAGCTGATCCTCACCGACAACCGCTCATACAAGATCGCCGACGCGGACGGTTCCGCGGTCTCACCTGACGGATTCCCGATGTTCATCGACGAGGACACGGCGCGCATCATCGATGACGGCCGCGCCGCGAACGGCGGCAAGCCGCCCGCGACACTGCGGTTCGCAGACCATGAAGTTCCGAACGCAGGCGTCGACCAGCCGATGCAGACCTACCTCGGGCCGAAGCAGCGCGCGTGGCTCATCGATCGCTTAAGCGTGAGCCAGGCGCCGTGGAAGGTGTGGGGACACTCGTTCGGCACGCTCGCGTGGCGTACGGATCTCGCCAACCTGCCCGAGGAGTTAGGCCCCAAGTGGCCGGGCACGGGCTTCGGGCTGGCGAACGGCGGCTACTACTCCGAGCACGAGCAGATCTACGACGTGTTGCGCAAGAAGGGAGTTACCGGGCTCGCGGTGGTGGCCGGCGACAAGCACTCGTTCTGGGCAGGCCTGACTTCCGCGGATCTGCCGCCGCGCGCTTACGATCCGGTGGGAGTCGAGTTCGTCACGGGGTCCATCTCGGCGCAGGGCCTCGTCGAGATTGGCGACCGCATCGTGAAGCCCGACCACGCGCTGCGCGCGCTGTACTACACCGGCGAGCGCCGCGAAATCCCCGCGATCAACTACACGCTGCTGCACGGCGTGCGCGCCGCGGTGGCGCTGTCACGCACGAGCGCCGCCGAGGCGCGGAAGCTTCACAACCCGGCCGTCGCGCCGCATCTCAAATTCGTGGATCTTGGCGGACACGGGTACGGCCTGGTCACCGTGACCGGCGACTGGTTAGAAACCGAGTTCGTCAGCATCCCGGTGCCGTTCGAGCGCAGCGACTCGGCGGATGGTGGGCCGTTGCGCTACCGCGTGCGGCATCGTGTGAACCGGTGGAAGGCGGGTGAGCAGCCGAAGCTGGCGCAGACGGTCGTCGAGGGGAATGCGGACTACTCGATCTGACTTCGAGCGCCCCGGTCGTGCAACGTCACTGCATCCGAACGCCGCGGGCACCCGTACTAAAGGCGCGCAATGAACGCCTTTCGGGGCAACGACAGCGAGGGACCCTTCCATGTTGCAGAAGGCATTTGCCGCATTCGTCTCAGTGCTGCTCGTGTCCTGCGCGTCTCTGTCTGACGCTGGCCGGGAAGTGATGGTCGTCGGTTCGGAAGCGGCGGTGGGCAACTGCAGGCTTCTCGGGCATGTCAGCGCCCGAACGGGGCTCAGAGGCGTCGCGAGCTTGATAGCCGCAGACGAGCAGCTCGATACGAAACTGCGCAACAAGGTCGCGCGCAAGGGCGGCAACTACCTGCTGCTCGAATTGAAGGACACATTTCTGGACGAAGAATCCTATGCCTACGGCAAGGCATACGCCTGCGCGAAGTAGCACGGCGGCTGGTGGGCCGTTGCGATATCGCGAGCGGCACCGCGTGAACCGGTGGAGCAGCCTAAGCTCGTGCAGACCGTCGTCGAGGGGAATGCGGACTACTCGATCTTGGTTACAGGAGCCTGTAAGTTGGCCGCCATGAAAAACAAAGTGTCTTCGGCCCGGGCTCTCGCCATCGCATTCTGCTGCATGAGTGCAGCGCAAGCCTCGCCGGTACCCGCCGATGAAGAGGCCGTGGCGCAGGCGCTTCGGCTGATGTACGTCGCCTTGACCAAAGAGGACTCCGCCCAGCTCCGAGCCGTCACCGCTTCCGACTTCTATGCGTTCGATGGGGGCGAGAAGATGACTGGCGATGAACTCATGTCGATCATCAAGAGCGCGCATGCGGCCGGCAAGACCTATGTGTGGACTGTCCCGGAGCCCAAGGTGCGTGTCGAAGGGGCCGTGGCGTGGATCACTTACCTGAATCGCGGCTCTGTGCAGGATGCCGCGGGGAAAAGGGACGTGAGCTGGCTGGAGTCGGCGGTTCTGCTCAAGGAAGCAGGCACCTGGCGCATCCAGTTTTTCCACAGCACGCGGGTGCCCGCGAAGTAGATCCCCGCCGGTCATGCGGCTCGGTTTCCAAAACACTTATTCCGCGCTGCCTTCGCGGTTCTACGCGCGGGTCGCGCCGGCGCCTGTGAAGGATCCACGACTGGTCGTTTTCAACTCCCGTCTGGCCGAAGAGCTCGACTTCGATCCAGCCGTCCTCGAACACGAAGGGGCAGCCTGGTTTTCAGGCAATCAAACGCCCGAAGATGCCGACCCGATCGCCTTGGCCTACGCGGGTCATCAGTTCGGCAGCTTCGTGCCGCAGCTCGGTGATGGCCGCGCCATCTTGCTGGGTGAACGCGTGGTGCGCGGCGTGCGGCGCGACATCCAGCTCAAGGGCTCGGGACGCACGCCGTTCTCGCGCAATGGCGACGGACGCGCGGCGCTCGGGCCCATGCTGCGCGAGTACCTCATCAGCGAAGCGATGCATGCGCTCGGCATTCCAACCACGCGCTCTCTCGCGGTGGTCACGACCGGCGAGCAGGTTGTGCGCGAGGATCTTCAGCCCGGCGCCATCCTCACGCGCGTGGCGGCCAGTCACATCCGTGTCGGCACCTTCGAGTACTTCGCGGCTCGCAACGATCGCGATGCAGTGAGTCAGCTGCTCGACTACGTCATCACGCGACACGTTCCAGACGCGCGGGACGCCGACGTTCCCGCGCTGGCGGTGCTCGAAGCCGTGGTGCAGCGCCAGGCCGCGCTCATTGCGGACTGGATGAGCGTGGGCTTCATCCATGGCGTCATGAACACGGACAACATGGCCATCTCGGGTGAGACCATCGACTACGGACCGTGCGCATTCATGGATCACTATGCTGCGAACACCGTTTTCAGCTCCATCGATCATGCCGGTCGGTATGCGTACGGCAATCAGCCCGCCATTGCGCAATGGAATCTCGCCCGGTTCGCCGAAACCCTGCTGCCGCTCGTCGACTCGGACATGGGGAAAGCAGTCGAGATTGCGACAGCCGTGGTCAAGGACTTCATGCCGCGTTTCGATGCGCAGCTCCTCACGCGCATGCGGCTCAAGATCGGTCTTGCGAGCCAGCAGGAAGGCGATGTCGAGCTCGTCAGGAGTCTGTTGGCAGCGATGCAATCGGCCGGTGCGGATTTCACGCTGACGTTTCGTCGCCTCGCGCGGTGTGCCGACGAACCGGCCGATGACGCCTCACTACTCGAGCTGTTCGCATCCTCCCCTGACATCGCCGATTGGCTGCGGCGCTGGCGCGAGCGCCTCGCAAGCGAGCCGCAAAATGCCGCGGAGCGCGCCGCGAACATGCGCCACGTGAATCCCGCATTCATTCCGCGCAACCACCGGGTGGAGGCCGCGCTCGAAGCAGCCTCCACGCACGGGGACTTAGGTCCCTTTCACCAGCTCCTGAAAATCCTCGAGCATCCTTACGATGATCAGCCTGGCGACGAGGAGTTCGAGCTGCCGCCGGCGCCGGGCGAACGCGTGCTACGGACGTACTGCGGCACTTGAGTTTCAGTTCAGGACGTGCGCGTGAAACCAG
>DASQJS010000114.1:0-6201 GCA_035630995.1 Steroidobacteraceae bacterium
GGTTGCACGCGGGCTGGACAGTTCTCCTTTGCTGGAAGAATTGGCCCGCTGCTCGAACAGTTAGGCCGTTGGGGTGTCGCCAAGTGGTAAGGCAGCGGGTTTTGATCCCGCCATTCGGAGGTTCGAATCCTTCCACCCCAGCCAGTTGGATTCAAGAAGGTTTGCTAGTGGGAGAGGTAGCTAGTGGCGGAATCTGAAACGCTGGCGCTGTTCGCGGGTAACGCCAATCCGGCGCTGGCTCACGACATCGCACGCCACCTGACGACTCCGCTCGGGCGCGCCTACGTCGGAAGGTTCTCCGACGGCGAAGTGAACATCGAGTTGATGGAGAACGTGCGCGGGCGGGATGTGTTCATCCTTCAGCCCACGTGTCCGCCGGCCAACGACCATCTGATGGAGTTGCTGGTCATCGTCGATGCCTGCCGGCGCGCGTCGGCGGCCAAGATCACGGCGGTGGTGCCGTACTTCGGCTACTCGCGCCAGGATCGCCGGCCGCGCGCCACGCGCTCGGCGATCACCGCGAAGCTGGTGGCGAACATGATTCAGAGCGCGGGGGTGGATCGTCTGCTGACGATCGACCTGCACTCGGACCAGATACAGGGATTTTTCGACATCCCGGTGGACAACGTGTACGCCTCGCCGGTGTTGTTAGGCGATGCGTACCGGCAGCGCTACGAGAACATGATCGTGGTGTCGCCGGACGTCGGTGGCGTGGTGCGCGCACGGGCGCTGGCGAAGCGGCTCGACGACGCGGACCTGGCGATCATCGATAAACGCCGTCCGCGGCCGAACGAGTCGAAGGTGATGAACATCATCGGTGAAGTGCGCGGCAAGACCTGCGTGCTCATCGACGACATGGTGGACACCGCGGGCACGCTGGCCGCCGGTGCGCAGGCATTGAAGGACGAGGGCGCCGTGAAGGTGGTGGCATACATCACGCACGCCATCCTCTCCGGCAATGCGATCGAGAAGATTTCGAAGTCGGCGATCGATGAGCTGGTGGTGACCGACACCATCCCGCTGTCGACGGCGGCGAGGCAATGTGGACGTATCCGGCAGCTGTCGGTTGCGGGCCTGCTGGCCGAGACCATCCGTCGCATCCGCGACGAGGATTCTGTCAGCAGCTTGTACCTCGATTAGTTGGCGGGTCGGTCCCCATTTCCCGGAAAAAGGGGCCGGACCGCGAAGTGTTTGTTTGGTCGATTAGTTGAGTACGGATTGAGGTCCGGCCCCTTTTTCCAGGAAATGGGGACTGACCCCATTCTTAGGTGGCGGCACTGGTCGCGGTGTCCGCCGAATATTGATGTAACTGGAGTTTCAATCATGCGTATTTCATTCGAACTCGCCGCCGAGTTCCGCGATGCGGAGGGCAAAGGTGCGAGCCGCCGCCTTCGTCACGCGGGACGAGTGCCGGCAATCCTGTACGGGGGCCACAAGGAACCCCGTGCGATCGCTCTCAATCACCAGAAGCTGATGACGCTGGTGGACAACGAGAAGTTCTATTCCTCGATCATCAATCTCGTCGTCGACGACAAGAAGCAGGCTGCGATCGTCAAGGATCTGCAGATGCACCCGGCGCGCAACGCCATCGTGCACGTCGACCTGCAGCGCGTCGTGGAGACCGAGAAGATCCGCATCCACATCCCGATCCACTTCAAGGGTGAGGCCGCGTCCCCGGGCGTGAAGAGCCAGGGCGGCGTCGTGTCGCACCGCATCGCCGACGTGGAAATCTCCTGTTTGCCGAAGGACCTGCCCGAGTTCATCGAGCTCGACCTCTCGCAGATGGAGATGAACCACTCCAAGCACTTGTCCGATCTGCCGTTGCCGGAAGGCGTCACGATCCCCGGAATCGCCAAGGCCGATGCCGTGGTCGTCACGATCCATCCGCCGCGTGCGGAAGAGCCGGAACCGACCGCCGAAGTCGCCGCTGCAACGCCTGCCGAAGGCGCCGCTGCTGCTCCGGCCGAAGGTGCGGCCGCTGCACCGGGTGCGAAGGCTGGCGATGCCAAGGCCGGCGACGCCAAGGGCGCCGCTGCCGCGGCTCCCGCGAAGAAGGAAGGCGGCAAGAAGTAAGCATGTGTTGGGGACGGGCCATCGGGCCCGTCCTCCGCTCACAAACTGTACTTACGCGGCGCGCCGATCACTCGGCGCGCCGCGATTGTTTCAGGTCCTGGCAAACTCACGATGTCCGGTAACGTACTCAAACTCATCGTCGGCCTCGGCAATCCGGGTCCCGAATATGCGCGCACGCGTCACAACGCGGGCTTCTGGCTCGTGGATGAACTGGCGCGGCGTCACGGCGGCGTGTTCCGTTTCGAAGGCAAACACCAGGCGGAGCTCGCGCGAATTCGCATCGGCGGCGAGGAGCTATGGCTCGCAAAACCGATGACCTTCATGAATCGAAGCGGCGGACCGGTGTCGAGCGTGCTGGGCTTCTACAGGATCACCCCGGAACAGATGCTGGTGGCGCACGATGAAATCGCCCTGCCGAGCGGCACAGTGCGGCTCAAGGAAGCCGGCGGCCACGGTGGACACAACGGCCTGCGCGACCTCATCGCAGCGCAGGGCGACGGCTTCTGGAGGCTGCGCATCGGCGTGAGCCATCCGGGAACGAAAAACGAAGTCGTGGACTTCGTGCTGACGCGCGCTGGCGCGGACGAGCAACGCGTGATCGACGAGACCATCGTCGCCGGCGCGGATGCGATAGAACAGATGCTGCGCTCGGGAGCGCAGATCGCCATGAACAAACTGCATTCGCTCGGCAAGCCCGCTGCGAACGCGAAACCGGAGTAGATGGATGGGTATCAAGTGCGGCATCGTGGGTCTCCCCAACGTCGGCAAGTCCACGCTGTTCAATGCGTTGACGCGCGCGCAGATCGCGGCGGAGAACTACCCGTTCTGCACCATCGATCCGAACGTCGGCATCGTGCCCGTGCCGGATCCGCGACTCGACGCGCTGTCGAAGATCGTGGAGCCCGAAAAGATCGTCGCCACCACGGTCGAGTTCGTGGACATCGCCGGCCTGGTGGCTGGCGCGTCGCAGGGCGAAGGCCTCGGCAACAAGTTCCTGGCCCATATCCGTGAGACCGACGCGATTTCGCACGTGGTGCGCTGCTTCGAGGATGCCGACATCGTGCACGTGTCGGGCCGGGTGAATCCCATTTCGGACATCGACATCATCGACACGGAACTCGCACTCACGGACCTGCAATCCGTGGAGAAGGCGGTGGACCGCAATACAAAAGCCGCCAAGGGTGGCGACAAGGACGCCGCGCGCAAGAAAGACCTGTTCGAGCGCATGCGCAAGCACCTGGATGACGGCAAGCCCGTGCGCTCCATGGGGCTCACCAAGGAAGAGAAAGCCGACAGCCAGGAGCTGCACCTGCTCACGGCGAAGCCCGTGATGTACGTGGCCAACGTGAAGGAAGACGGCTTCACCAACAACGCGCATCTCGATGCGGTGACCAATCGCGCGAAGTCCGAAGGTGCAGTCGTCGTCGCAGTCTGCGCGGCCATCGAAGCGGAGATCAGCCAGCTCGATGAAGCCGATCGCGCCGACTTCCTGAGAGACCTCGGGCTTGCCGAGCCCGGCCTCAACCGCGTGATCCGCGCCGGCTACGAGCTGTTAGGCCTGCAGACCTATTTCACGGCGGGCGTGAAGGAAGTGCGCGCCTGGACGGTACGCGGCGGCTCTACCGCACCCCAGGCGGCCGGCGTGATCCACACGGATTTCGAGCGCGGGTTCATTCGCGCCGAAGTCATCGCCTACGATGACTTCATCAAGTACCAGGGCGAGGCGGGCGCGAAGGATGCCGGCAAGCTGCGCCTCGAGGGCAAGGAATACCTGGTGAAGGAAGGCGACGTCATGCACTTCCGTTTCAACGTCTAGTTCGCGGGGCACGGCCCCGACGAGGTGGTGATCATGCTCGCCAGGGTTCGAAAGATCTTGCGCCGGATCGGCATCGCGATCGGCATCGTGATTGCCACCATTCTCGTCGTGCGGTCATTCGATGCCTGGCGCTCGCCGCCGCTCAAGCTCTGGCACACGCAGGTGCCGCACGAGCTCGATGCGGATGAGATCGACGCCGCGGATTGGGAATCCTGGGTGGTGGCGGAGAATGCCGCGTTCGCCGAGGTGCGGCAGGAAGTCATCGATGCCTTGCCCGCGGATGATCGGATTCCCATCAATCGATATTTCGCCGCGAGCCCGATCAATCCGCTGGGCTACGCGCAGAACTGGAATCACTCGTTCGTACTCGCGCCGATCGGCACGCCGCGCGGCGCCGTGGTGCTGCTGCATGGGTTGACCGATTCGCCATACAGCATGCGGCATATAGCGCTGCGTTATGTCGAGCGCGGCTACGTGGCCGTCGCGGTGCGCATGCCGGGGCACGGCACCGTGCCCGCCGGTCTCACAACCACGCGCTGGGAAGCGTGGCTCGCCGCGACCCGGCTCGCGGTGCGCACGGCGCGCGCGATGGCGGGCGACAAAGTGTCCCTGCACGTAGTGGGCTATTCGAACGGCGGCGCGCTGGCGCTGAAATATGCACTCGATTCGCTTTCCGACCCGAAACTGGCGCGGCCCGACCGGGTGGTGCTGCTCTCACCCATGGTCGGCATCACGAGTGTTGCGCGTTTCGCCGGCGTGCTCGGCTGGCCGGCCGCGTTTCCAGCGTTCGCCAAGTCGGCGTGGCTCGACGTGCTGCCGGAATACAACCCGTTCAAGTACAACTCGTTTCCGGTGAACGCCGCGCGGCAGAGTTCGCAGGTGGTGGGTGCATTGCAGGAAGAGTTTGCCCGCGCCGCGAAAAGCGGCGTGCTCGCCAAACTACCGCCGGTGCTTACTTTCCAGTCGGTGCTCGATGCCACGGTTTCGACCAGCGCCATCGTGGATTCGCTGTACCGGAACCTGCCGGCAAATGGCAGCGAGCTGGTGCTGTTCGATGTCAATCGCCGCGCGGGTGTGGGGCCGATCATCCGGCCCGAACAGGCGAATGTGCTGGCAACGCTGTTGCCGCCGGCGCCGCGCCAGTTTGCGGTCACGGTGGTGGGGAACGGCGCGGAAGATGCGTCGACCGATGAGGCCCGCACTGTTACGGCAGGCGCGACCGAAACGCGGGTCACGGCGTTGGGCCGGCTCTATCCCAAGGATTTGTATTCACTGTCGCATGTGGCGCTGCCGTTTCCGCTGCAGGATGGGTTGTATGGCAGCGAGCCAGGCGCGAATGAGGATTTCGGCGTGCGGCTGGGCATGGTGGCGGTGCGCGGCGAGCGCGGCGCGCTGATCGTCGGCGCCGAGACGCTCATGCGCGCGAGCTCAAACCCGTTCTTCGACTACATGCTGGAACGCATCGAAGCGGGAATCGCGTACGCGGAGTGACCCTGAGATAAAAGGGGACAGATCTATTTATTGAAGAGGTGTTGCGGTGCTCACGCAAGTGCCTTCAATAAATAGATCTGTCCCCTTTTATCTGACTTTGAGGAGCGCGGCAGCCTCGTAGTCAGCGAGCGGCACCTCGAGCGCCTTCGCCTTGCGGGGCATGGGGAGCATCGGTGCTTCGTTGCTGCCGATGCGCAACATCTTCGCCATTTCGGCCGCTTCGACCGGACGCGCGATAAAGAAGCCCTGCGCCAGTGTGCAGCCGTGCGTGGCCAGGAAATCCAGCTGTTCCTGGGTCTCCACGCCTTCCGCGACGATCTTCAACCCTAACTGCCGGCCCATCGCGATGATGGCGGCGCAGATCGCCGCGTCGTTGGAATCGCGGCCGAGATCGGCGACGAACGAGCGGTCGATCTTCAGCGCTTCGATGGGGAAGTGCTTCAGATAGGCGAGCGACGAATAACCCGTGCCGAAGTCATCGATGGCCACGTGCACGCCGAGTTCTCGCACCGCGCGCACCGCGAGCGCCGCGGCGGCTTCGTCGGCCATGAGCAGGCTCTCGGTGATCTCGAGCTCCAGGCATGAACCCGGCAATCCCGCTTCGTCCAGGTGCGCGAACACCCAGTCCGGGAAACCCGGCGCCTCGAACTGCGCGCCCGAGACGTTGACGGCCACGCGCAAGTCGCGGCATCCCGCCTGCCACCATTCGGAAATCTGCTTCAACGCCTGGCGCATCACCTGGTCGGAGAGCTGCACGATGAGGCCGGACTCTTCGGCCACCGGGATGAATTCATCCGGCGGCACGATGCCGCGCGTGGGAT